>NZ_JBKSWG010000002.1:0-157117 GCF_047234585.1 Sellimonas sp.
AGAGCATACGGTTCATACCCGTAGTGTCGCTGGTTCGAATCCAGTTCCCGCTACTTTAAAACCAGAGTCGCTTGACTCTGGTTTTTTTGTATCTTTATCACATAGTGTCGTCGAAGCTCATCAGGAAATTCAGGGAGCCTGCTGGGTTGCCGGTTCCTTTTTCCAGGAGGGAGATAAGTCCCACAATCGTCTCTTCGATCTCTTCAGGTGCAGATGGGATCAGCGTATTGTCCAGCTTGACTGTGAGGACGATAAGGACGATTTCCGCCAATGCAGATGGATAGGAAAAATGGATCTGGCCATTTGCGATTCCCTGGCTGATGATATCCGAAAGGATCGGTTTCAGCTCTGTGATCAGATGGTTCAGATATTTTTGGTGGAGAAATGATTTCTCCTGTGCGTTGGAGTTTGCGGACAGATGTTCGTTCGTCTCCTGCCTTAAAAACTCAGAAGAAGAGCTTCGGCAAGCCTGAAAGATCATGGCCATCCGTGTAAAAGGAGAGATGTCTGTCTGTTTTGCCAAAGTTTTTGCCGTCTCAAGAGGTTTCTCATAGCGTCTTTTTACAAGGGCTTCTAAAATGGCATCTTTTGATGGGAAGTAATAGTAAATGCTCCCCTTTCCGATTCCGGCTGTGGCGGCGATCTCGCTCACAGAGATCGTCTGGATCGTCCGATTCTCCAAAAGTTTCTGGAGGGAATCCAGAATAAGATTATATTTTGACTGATTTGGCATGGTAGGCCGCCTTTCTAACTTTCTAAAATGAATGCTGCATAGAATAAGTTACAATCCAGTATAGCACAGGAATGGAACTGTGAACAGTGAAAATCCACGCCAATTTCGCCTGTCTGATTTTAGCTTTACCAGACTGTAAAATTTTGGTAAATGCTATTGACCAACAGTCGAAAAAGTGATATGTTACGGTTGAAATCAATTCGACCGACGGTCGAAAAATGTAGAATGGAGGATATGGGATGAATTATGCGGAAATGTTTTCAAAAGTAAAAGGAATGCTTGTTCAGGCAGATGTAAGCGATATTCACGAACATTTGGCATACCAGTTCAATATTACCGGGGAAGCGGAAGGAATATTCTACGTGGAAGTGAAAGAAGGAAAACTGTCCGTGGAGCCGTATGAATATTTTGACCGGGATGCTATGTTTACATGTACGGCTGATACACTGATGAAAATCGCGTCCGGTAAACTCAATCCGATTATGGCGGTAACTCTTCAGAAGCTGAAAGTAGAAGGAAATATCGATAAAGCGCTGAAACTGAAAGATCTTGTAGAGAGCCACAAATAGAAAGGAATTTCCCAGAGTGGCTGAATTGAGAATGGAGATGGGCTGGATAGTATGAAGAAGAGAATCCTTGGTGTCGGACTGCTTTTGCTGGCAGCGGCGGAGGCGGGAGGCACTGCTTATTTTTACCGTAGGACGATGAAACGAAGCAAAGTGAAAGTCGAGCGAACGATGAAGATGGCAGGGACGGACTGGAACCAGTATATTCCTCTGATGGAGAAACGAAAAGCCGCCATGCTTGAGAGCAGGCATGAGGACATTTTTGAGAAGGCGGATGACGGGCTTTTGCTTCATGCCACATGGTTTCCCCAGAATGACAAAAAGAAAGTTGTTATCTGTTTTCACGGGTATACAAGCCAGGGAATGAGCGATTTTATCGGCCTTTCAGACTACTATATGAGGAATGGATACAGTATGCTCCTGCTTGATGAAAGGGCGCATGGCGAAAGCGAAGGAGAGTATGTAGGGTTTGGATGCAAAGATCGCTATGACGGAATGAAATGGATCGACTGGGTTATCCGGATATGCGGGGAAGACTGCAGGATCCTTCTGCATGGGATCTCCATGGGAGGCGCCACAGTATCCATGATGAGTGGTCTTTCCCTGCCGGGGCAGGTCAAGGGAATCATATCCGACTGCGCCTTTACTTCGGCAAAACACGTCTTTACTCATGTGCTGCATACGATGTATCATCTCCCGGCATTTCCGATGATACCTGCCGCGGATCTTATCAATAAGAAACGTGCGGGCTACGGGCTGGATGAGTGCAATGCGGCGCGGGAAGTAAGGAAAGCGAAAGTACCGATTCTTTTTATACATGGAGAAAAAGATACATTTGTTCCGTGCAGGATGTGCTACGAGCTTTATGAGAATTGTGCGTCAAGAAAAATGCGGCTGATCGTCAAAGGCGCGGCACATGCGGAAAGTTATTACAAAGATACAAAAGCATACGAAAAAGCGATGGATTTATTCACAGGAGGAATAATGAAATGATGAGAAAAAGGAAAGGGTACAAAGTTTACCCACTGACTGCGGCGCAGAGGCTGCATTTCTTCTATCAGAAGTATTGCCCGAAAAAACAGGTCCTGAATATCGGGACGAGTCTTACGATCGGAACGGAACTTGACTGGGAAGTGCTCAGGCAGTCTATCTACAAAGCTTACGAGCGATGTGAATCCATGAGACTCCGGTTTGCCCAGGACAAAGAGGGAACTTGCTATCAGTATGTCGTGGACAGGGAAGAACGAGAGATTGAGTTTGTGGATTTCTCTGGAAAGACGATGGAGGAGGCGGAAGACATTATGAAAACCTGGTCTTCTGTGCCGTTCAAGAGGAACGATTCCCCGATGAACCGGATTGTCATGATCCATATGCCGGATGGATTTAATGGGATCTATCTCCTGGTAGACCATATGACAATGGACGCCCAGTCCCTGATCTGTTTCATGAAGGACATTATTGAGATTTATTGTAATGCGAAATACGAAGGGGTGCCGTATCCGAAGGATATGACGTCCTACATCGAACAGCTTGAGAAAGATCTTGCCTACGAGGCAGGATGTAAGGCAAAAGAAAGAGATGAGGCTTTTTTCAAAGGCCTGATCGAACATTCGGAGCCGATGTTCAACGGTATTGAGGGGCCGCAGGTGCTTGAGGAAGCGAGAGAAAAATACAAGGATCCGGATCTTCGTGCCGCTACATATTTGTCACAGTCTGTGGACTCCACAGTGGATGTGTTCCACCTGGAGGAAGAGCCTACAAAAAGGCTCATGGATTTCTGTGAAAAATACCATGTCTCTCTCGTGTGCCTGCTTATGATGGGACTTCGGACATACCTCCAGAAGATGAACGGAAACGACGACGTCTCCATCAATACAACTATCGCAAGGCGCGCCACAGTGAAAGAAAAGAAATGTGGTGGAACGAGGATCCATACATTTCCGTTTCGGACTGTTATCCCGGAAGAAAAGACATTTCTGGAAGGGATCTATGAGATACGTGACTGTCAGAATGCCATGTTCATGCATGCGAATTATGATTCAGTCGACTTTTTTGCCAGGAGAGGAAAATGCTATCCGCATCCGGACGGGCTGACATATGAGCCGATTTCCCTGACGTACCAGCCGATGACGCTGCAGGAAAAGGGGCTTGATAAACTTGGGGATATCAAATATAAGACAAAATGGTATCCAAACGGAGCGGCGGCACAGGCGCTTTATCTGACTGTGATGCACAGACCGGAAGACAATGGGCTTGACTTTAATTTTGAACACTGGATCCAGGCGATGCCGATAGAAAAATTGGAATATCTTTATTATTATCTTTGCAGGATCATGTTCAAAGGTGTGGAAAATCCGGATCTGACAATAGGAGAGATTATCAAACTGGTATAGTGGAGGGAAGAGATATGTACGAAAAACTGAAAGAAATGATCTGCAATTATGTGGAGGTAGAGCAAGATTCCATCAAACCGGAATCCCGCTTTATGGAGGATCTTGGATTTACATCGTTTGATTTTATGAGTATGCTTGGAGAAATCGAGGATGAATTCGATATTGAGATCGATCAGCACGAGGCGGCCGACATCCGTACTGTGCAGGAAGCAGCCGACTATCTTGAAAGACTTAGCGTAAAATAAGGAGTGAGCATATGATTTCCAGCACGATCAGAGAGATACTGTGTAAGACAGAAGAAAAATATGGGGATGGAGATGCCGTTCGCTACAAAATAGGAAAAGACAAGATCGAGTCAAAGACATATTTCCAGCTTCGCAGGGACAGCGAGAGCTTCTCGAGAGCTCTGGAAAGTCTTGGGGAGAGGGAAAATCATATTGCGCTCATCGGAGCCACCTCTTATCCTTGGATCGTCTCCTACCTTGGTATTGTAAACGGCGGAGGAATCGCAGTTCCGCTGGACGTGTCTCTCCCGGCGGAAGAGATCTGTGAGCTTCTTACCCGGGCGGACGTCACAGTGCTTGTGATGGATGAGATCAGAAAAGATGTAGGGGAGATGGCAAAACGTCTCTGCCCGAAATTAAAATATATTATTTCCATGCAGAAAGAAGAGGGTGAGGGAGCCGTGCTTTCTTTTCGAAGCCTTCTCAAAGAGCATGAGGGGAGATTTGACTATACACCGGATCCGGACAGTCTCTGTACGATCATGTTTACATCTGGGACGACGGGAAAGAGCAAGGGGGTCATGCTTACCCACAGAAATCTGGCGGAAAATGCCACTTGTCTGGACATGAAGATACCGGAGCGGATCGTGATCCTTTCCGTCCTGCCGATCCATCATGCATACTGTCTGAGTATGGATTTTTTGAAAGGAATGTCTCTCGGGGCGGTAATCTGCATGAACGATTCGCTCATGCGGGTGGCGAAAAATATCAAGCTTTTCAAACCGGAGATGATTCTCATGGTTCCCCTTATGATCGAGACTATGGCTAAGAAGCTGGAAGATACGAAGGGACTTCCGAAAAAGCTTGTAAAGAAGATGGTGTTTGGCGAACAGTTCCGTACCATTTGCAGCGGAGGGGCTTACTTAAACCCGGCTTACATTGATCTTTTTGAAAGTTATGGCATCACGATACAGCAAGGCTACGGTATGACGGAGTGCTCTCCGGTCATCAGCACGTCCCAAAGCTGGGATATCCGGAAAGAATCTGTGGGACAGCTCCTCCCAAACTGTCAGGCAAAAACGGTGGACGGAGAATTGTGGGTTCGTGGATCCAGCGTCATGCAGGGGTATTATAAGATGCCAAAAGAGACGGAAGAGACACTCTGTGACGGATGGCTTCGGACGGGAGATCTGGGCTACGTAGATGACGAAGGATTTGTCTACCTGACAGGAAGAAAGAAAAACCTGATCATTCTGAAAAACGGGGAGAATGTATCTCCGGAAGAGTTGGAAAACCGGCTTTCGGAAAACCGGCTTGTCCAGGAAGTGCTCGTAAGAGAAATGGGCGATGTGATGGAGGCGGAAATCTTTCCGGACTATGATTATGCAAAGAAAAAGAAGGTACGTGATATCCGACAGGCGCTTCAGGAGATCATTGACGAGTACAACCGCAGCGTGCCTGCATATAAAAAGATTTATTCATTGAAGGTGCGGGAAACGGAATTTGAAAAAACAACTTCCAGAAAAATAAAAAGATATTGATAAGTGACAAGAAAGGATGCTATATTTTTAGAATAGAGCATCCTTTTTATGAAGGGGAAAAGAAATTCAATGAAGATAGAGTCAGGCAAGGAGAAAGGGGAAAAGTATGGAATTAAGACTGGAGAAGATCCAAAAATCATTTGGTGCCAAAACGGTGCTGAAAGACTGTACATTTACATTTGAAAAAGGAAAGATCTATGGGCTGCTTGGGCGAAACGGCGCCGGAAAGACGACGCTTTTCAACTGCCTGAGCGATGAAATCCAACCGGACTTTGGGGAGGCATTCTTAAGTACGGGGGAAGATGAAAAGAGGACGCTTTTTCCGGACGACGTAGGATATGTGCTCTCCGTCCCGATCCTTCCGGATTTTCTTACCGGGGAAGAGTTTGTCCGGTTTTTCATGGACATCAATCAGGACAAGATTTCAAAAGATCTCACAATGGAGGAGTGCTTTGATATCGTACAGATCGCTCCGGAGGATCGGAAACGTCTGATCAAAGGATATTCCCACGGAATGAAAAACAAGATCCAGATGATCTGTTTTATGATCGCGAAACCTCCGGTTATCCTTCTGGATGAACCGCTGACTTCTTTTGACGTCGTCGTGGCGCTGGAGATGAAACAGCTTCTTCGCAGTATGAAGAAAGATCACGTCATCATTTTTTCCACCCACATCCTGCAGCTTGCGACGGACTTATGTGATGAGATTGTCGTGCTGAGTGAAGGCCACTTAAGCCTTTTGGACCACGAAATGCTGAAAAGCAAAGATTTTGAGGAACAGATCATAGAATTACTGAAAGATGAGGAAAGCCATGGTTAGAACATTACGTCAGTTGATTAGCATGAGGGCGGCCATCAATGCGAATGTCTTTCTTTATTATCTGAGCCGCCTTTGGATCATAGGGAAGAAAATCCCGGAAAGTGTATACGGAAAGAAAGAGTTAAAACAGATCGTTGCAGTGTTTACGATGATCATAGGTCAGCTTACAAAGCTGGCCGGAAAGATCCTTTATATGATGATTTTTGTCATCCTTCCGGTTATTTTGTTAGATCAAAAGATGCCGGATGGAACAGAGTTTGACAGTGTGGTCAGCATTGTGTTTTTCCTGAACTGTATACTTGGCGGGACGGACAGCGTGGTTTTTAAAGTGACAAGGGAAAAATACACGTGTCTGATCTACATGAAGATGGATCCGCTGAACTATGTCAGATCCTATCTCGTGTATATTTATGTACCGTTTTTCGTATATTTTTTGCCATGTTTTCTCGTGTGTGCGTGGTTGTTTCACGCACCTTTGTACAAAGGTGCGCTGTTGTGGTTTGTCCTTATGATGTTCCGGGCTATGGCGGAAGCATTCCAAGTAGTGCTGTACGATAAAAAAGAGTTCTTTGTGAGCAGATCCACAAAGATCAGCTGGATCATGATACTCCTCTGCGTGCCGGCGGCATATGGTCCTCTGGCATCCGGTATCGTCCCGGTTCCGGCTTCCATCCTGCTGCACCCGGCGGTTCTGCTTGTTCTGCTGATACTGGGTGCCGGATCTCTTTGGTATGTTCTGAAAGGCTACAAAGGGTATCGGATGAAGATGCACCGGACGATAGATCCGAAATGGATCACATCAGAACTGATGAAATCTGCAGGCAACCAGTCTGCCGCGAAAGAAGTGGGAATGAAAGAGAAGGATCTCCAGATCGATCACACAAAAGATCTGAGAAAGCAGGGCCTGACAGGGTATGATTATTTCAACGCACTGTTTTTTGCAAGACACAGAAGGCAGCTTATCAGGCCTGTGTATTATCGCCTGGCGATCATCTTCGTGTTGTTTGCATGTATGGTAGGACTACGGGTGGCAAATCCTGCCGTGGCTGCTTACATCTGTCGGCAAATCACGAGTATGCTGCCGCTTCTTGTGTTTATCATGTACGCTGTGACGGTGGCGGAAAAGGCCTGCAAGGCCATGTTCTACAACTGCGATAAAAGTATGCTGAAATTTGGCTTTTACAGAAATCCGGAAGTGATTCTGAAAAATTTTAAAATCCGGCTTATAAGAATCTCAGTCTACAACCTTATCGTGGGGGCGGCCATCAGCGCTGCGGCCATCGTACTGCGCGCAATATGCGGACTTGCTCCTTTGAATCCGGAGACTGTGCTTTTTGCGGCGGCGGTTTTGATGCTGTCAGTATTTTTTACAGTGCATCATCTGTTTATGTACTATGTATTTCAGCCGTACTCAGAGGAAATGAATATAAAGAACCCATTTTTCCGGGCGATCAATCTGGCAATGTATGTGATAAGCTACATCTGCCTGCAAGTGCAGACAGGAGGACTTGCTTTTACGGCAGGAGTTTTGATAGTGACAGTCGCCTACACAGTCATCGCGCTTGTGCTTGTCTACCGTTATGCTCCGAAGACATTCCGGGTAAAATAAGTGCATTTTTCATACAGATGTGTTAAAATGGCAGTATTGGGATAAAATCCGGTATGATTTTCCGGATGGAAAGAAACTATCAGGAGGAAAAGACAAATGATCGATAACAAGGTAAGAAGGATTCTGATGATTGTCGTGGGAGGATACCTGGCATATTTGGGATTTGGACTTGCAAAAGATGTATGGGGAAGCGGAGAGAAAAATACGGTGCTGTTCCTGTGCTGTGCGGTACTGTTTCTTGCGATCGGCGTTTTTGCTATCGTCATGAATATAAAAGGTCTGATCCGTGAGCAGAAAGAGGCGGACGAGGCAGCGGAAGAAGAAGCAAGGAGAGAAGAAGAAAACAGAAGTCTCGTGCAGGAAGAGGAATTCGAGTCTGAGACAGAAAAGGGTACGGAAGAAGAAAAAGCGGAGACGGGAGAAATGAAGGAGGACGAAATTCTGTGAGAGTAGGAATGGGTTATGACGTGCACAGACTGGTGGAAGACCGGGATCTGATCATCGGAGGTGTCACGATTCCTTATGAAAAAGGACTTTTGGGACATTCGGATGCGGATGTACTTTTGCATGCCATCATGGATGCTCTTCTGGGGGCGGCGGCTCTCGGAGATATCGGGAAACATTTCCCGGATACAGATGAAAAATACAGAGGAATCTCCAGCGTCAGGCTGCTGGAACATGTAGGAGAACTTCTGGAAGAAAATCTTTATATTATAGAAAACATTGATGCTACCATCATCGCGCAGAAGCCGAAGATGCGGCCTTACATCGAAGAGATGCGGGAAAATATCGCCCGAGCCCTGCAGATTGATACAGACCAGGTCAATGTGAAGGCGACCACGGAAGAAGGACTGGGATTTACCGGAACAGGAGAAGGGATTTCTGCCCAGGCCATCTGCTGCCTGGAAAAGGCTATGAACCGAAGCTTTGATGTGACGCAGCCTTCCGGCGGATGCAGCGGATGTCCAGGGTGTGGTGCAAGGCAGGAATAGGGCTATGAAGCAGAGAAGATTGTCAAAGGAAGAGCATTTCGCCACAAGGCCGCTCTGGGAAGAAATTTTTACGGAGGATGACAAACAGTTTCTCGATTATTATTATTATTGTAAGACGAAGGAAAATGAGATCTATGTCGTCGAGGAGGAAGAGAAACTTTGCTCTATGCTTCATCTGAATCCATATATGATATCAGTCAATAATAAAGAAAAGATGCTTCATTATATTGTCGCTGTTGCCACAAAGCAAGCGTACAGAGGGCGCGGATATATGGCTGCGCTTTTGAAACGATCGGCCGGAGAAATGTATCAAAGGCAAGAGCCGTTTACCTTTTTGATGCCGGCGGCAGAAGCAATCTATGCACCCCATGGTTTTCGGTTTATATATCGCCAGACTGTATATGATGTTCCCGAAGAAGAGATCCAGGAGGTCAAATATCCGGGAAAGACAACGATCCGGTATGCCAGAGAGGAAGAATGCGGCGAGATGGCAGTGTTTGCGGAGCAGCTCCTGGGAAAAGAAGATGTGGTCCGGGCAAAACGGACGGATGCCTATTATCAGATGCTTCTGAAGGAACAGAAAAGCGAAAACGGAGGAATCCTTCTTTTTGAGGAGGAAGGACGTCTTGCGGGGATGGCGCTGATCGCTTCTGATGGAAGACGGTTGGAAGTGAGGGAACCGCTTTTTGAGCGGCCGGAACTTTTGAGCGGCCTTCTTTCCTGGATGAAAGAAAAGAATGTCGAGGAGGCGAAGATCGCCGGTATACCAAAACACATCGATGCGTGGATGCAGGTAAATTTGAAAACAGCCGGGAGAAGGCAGATTCCTGTCATCATGGCGCGGATCATCCACCTGAAGACATTTTTGGAGTGCCTTACGGCAGAGGTGGATTTCACAGAGGTCTTTCAGGTAAAAGACAGGATGCTCCGGGAAAATACAGGGACATGGAAGATAACCGGCAAGGAGAATTCATATATAAGAGCAGAGAAAATAAGTGAAGAGGCGGGGGACGATGCATATGGGATCGAAGATCTCACAGTGCGATGCTTCGGCTGTCGGGCGGAGGAGACAGAAGGCACCAAAGAAAAAAAGGAAAATTTGTTTTTAAGAAATATTCGTCCGCTGTGCCCGGTCTTTTTAAATGAGATTGTATAGACAAACAGAGTACAAAACAAAAGGAGGAAGAAGTCGGATGAAATTATACAACACAATGACAAGACAGAAAGAAGAGTTCGTACCGTTGGAAGAAGGAAAGGTCAAGATGTATGTGTGCGGACCGACGGTATACAACTTTATCCACATCGGAAATGCAAGGCCGATGATCGTATTTGACACCGTGAGAAGATATTTTGAATACAAAGGATACGAAGTGAATTTTGTCTCCAATTTTACCGATGTGGATGACAAGATCATCAAAAAAGCGATGGAAGAAGGTGTGACGGCCGATGAGATTGCCAGCCGTTATATCGAAGAATGCAAGAAGGATATGGCGGATATGAATGTAAAACCGGCCACAGTACATCCCCTTGCCACACAGGAGATTCCGGGTATGATCGCCATGATCCAGGAACTCATCGACAAAGGATACGCCTACGAAAAGAACGGTACTGTATATTATCGCACAAGGAAATTCAAAGATTATGGAAAGCTTTCCCACAAAAATCTGGATGACCTTCAGTCAGGGGGAAGAGAACTCCTCGTATCTGGTCAGGATGAAAAAGAAGATTCTCTTGATTTCGTCCTGTGGAAACCGAAGAAAGATGGAGAGCCATACTGGCAGTCTCCGTGGAGCAATGGCCGCCCAGGATGGCACATCGAATGCTCTGAGATGTCCAGAAAATATCTGGGCGAACAGATCGATATCCATGCGGGAGGGGAAGACCTTGTATTTCCGCACCATGAAAACGAGATCGCACAGTCCGAAGCATGCAATGGAGTAGAATTTGCACGCTACTGGCTGCACAATGGATTCTTAAATATTGACAATAAAAAAATGTCCAAGTCTCTTGGAAACTTCCGCACAGTCCGCGAGATCGGAAAGCAGTATGATCTCCAGGTTCTGAGATTTTTTATGCTGAGCGCTCATTACAGAAGCCCGCTGAATTTCAGTGCGGATCTGATGGAAGCATCCAAGAATGGCCTCGAACGGATTGTCAATGCAGTGGATAATCTGAAATATCTCCGTTCTCTTGCAAAGACTGAAGAGATGAGCGATGAAGAAAAAGCACAGGCAGAGAAAACAGAAGAATATGTAAAAGCATTCGAGGAAGCGATGGATGATGACTTTAACACGGCGGATGCAGTGACAGCTATCTTTGAACTTGTAAAGTATGCCAACACAACGGCAGGCGAGGAAAGTTCCGCAGCATACCTGAACGTACTTTTTGATCAGATCGTGAAACTTTCCGATGTGCTCGGTCTGATTGTCGACAAGAAAGAAGAGATGCTTGATGACGACATCGAAGCACTGATCGAGGAACGTCAGCAGGCAAGAAAAGAAAAGAACTTCAAACGTGCAGATGAGATTCGTGATGAACTGCTTGCAAAAGGGATCATTTTAAAGGATACGCGAGAAGGAGTACAATGGAAACGAGCATAAGATTTGAACTGGATTCTTATATGAAGGAAGTGCTTGAGATGGGAGAGGTGGATATCAGGAGTTATTCGCCTCTCACACTGGCCTTTATTGGGGATTGCATCTTTGACCTGGTTATCAAAACGATGATCGTAAGAAAGGGCAATCAGCCGGTTAACCAGATGCAGAAAGAGACGAGCCGTTATGTGCAGGCGGCAGCTCAGTCTTACATGATGCGCTTTATGCAGGAGCATCTTACTGAGGAGGAGCGTGCAGTATACCGCAGGGGAAGGAATGCAAAATCGGTGTCTCCAGCCAAGAACCAGTCTATCACAGACTACCGCAGGGCTACCGGGTTTGAAGCGCTTCTGGGGTATCTCTATCTGAAAAAGGAATACAGACGAATGATCGATCTGATAAAAATCGGCCTGGATGGCTTAAATGAGAAAGAAGAGGAATAGGATGAAGGAACAAAAAGAACGAAACGAACTGTTGATTGAAGGAAGAAATGCGGTTCTCGAGGCATTTCGCTCCGGAAAACCGATTGATAAAGTATTCATCCTCGATGGATGCCAGGACGGACCAATCCGCAGCATTGTCAGGGAAGCAAAAAAGCACGATACAATTCTGAATTTCGTTGCAAAAGAACGGCTTTCCCAGCTCTCCGAGACAGGAAAACACCAGGGAGTCATTGCCTTCGCTGCAGCCTACGAATACGCAGATATCGAAGATATGTTTGAACTGGCTAAAGAAAGAGGGGAGGATCCATTTCTGTTGATTTTGGACAATATCGAAGATCCTCACAATCTTGGGGCGATCATCCGTACAGCGAATCTGGCGGGAGCCCACGGCGTCATCATCCCGAAACGCCGGGCAGCAGGACTTACATCCACGGTTGCAAAGACGTCCGCGGGTGCGCTAAACTACACGCCGGTGGCAAAAGTGACCAATCTGGTAAAGACGATGGAGGAACTAAAAGAAAGAGGATTGTGGTTCGTCTGCGCTGATATGGATGGGGAGACAATGTACCGCGTCAATCTGAAGGGGCCAATCGGCCTCGTGATCGGAAACGAAGGGGAAGGTGTCTCAAGACTTGTCAAAGAAGCCTGCGACTTTACCGCTTCGATACCGATGAAAGGGGATATCGACTCACTGAATGCCTCTGTGGCGGCGGGGGTACTGGCATATGAGATTGTCCGCCAGAGAACAATGTAAAAGAAGGAATGTCCGATATGTCTGATTACGGATCTATCACAGACGAAGAACTGATCAGGAGACTTCGCGGCGGCGAATGTGAGATCATGGATTTTATCATGGAAAAGTACAAATCCATGGTAAAGAAAAAGGCAAAAGCGATGTATTTGCTGGGCGGTGACAGTGACGACCTGATCCAGGAAGGGATGATCGGCCTGTTCAAGGCGGTGCAGGATTACGACGAAAAGATGGAGACTACATTTGCAGGATTTGCCCAGGTCTGCGTGACCCGTCAGCTTTATACTGCCATCCGGGCTTCCCGGAGAAAGAAACATCTCCCGCTGAATTCTTATGTTTCCCTCTATGACAATGTGGAGATTACTGAAGAAAAAGAGGCGGAGATGCTGGGAAGACAGGATTTGAGTCTCAATAACAACCCGGAAGAGCTGCTCATCGGAAAAGAGCAGGAAGACTCTTTCATGAAAAAGCTGGAAGACAAGCTAAGTGATCTGGAAAATAGAGTACTCTGCCTGCATCTGCTTGGGACAGACTACAAGACGATCGCAAACCTGCTTGGAAAAAGTCCAAAGACAATTGATAACGCATTGCAGAGAATCAAAGCAAAAGCAGGAGAACTGCTGGATGAATAATACGGACTGCATGAGTAAGTGGGAAGACCTGCAGCCCTTCCAAGAGAAGGGAGGCGGGTCTTTTTTGTATAAAATAACAAAAAAAACAAGTAAAAACCGTTGAGTTTCGACACTTTGACCATATAGATGTTGTATCGCCCGATTTTATGTGATACGATAAAAATAGAAATAAGGAAGGAGGAAAACGGAATGAAAAGGAGTGTGAAGAAAGGAATTGCAGTAATGCTGACACTTGTTTTGGGAGTATTAGCGGGAGTTTCACAGACACCTTTGCTTCATGTCCAGGCGGAGGAAACAGGAGGAAACGAATCACAAAATCCTGCAGTTCCGGATCCGAATCCACATTTGGTGTATGGAGATCCGGATTTGCAGGATGAAGACGCGTTTGTATTGCTGATTCTGGGAGATGGATTTACAGCAGATCAGCAGCAGACATTTTTTGATGAAGCCCAAAAGACAGCGGACTATGTCATGGCTACCTCTCCGTGGGATGAATTTACAGATACGATAAAGATCTATGCGCTTGGAGTGGTATCGAATGAATCAGGAGCAAAAGGGGACAAGGCTATCAACCAGGAGCAGGCAGATGCGGATACGAGAGATACATATTTCGGCTCTGCATATTGGTCCGGCGGAATGCAGAGGCTGCTTACTATCAGTGAGGAGGGATCCAGGAGGGCAAAAGAACTTACGGAAGCTTACCTTCCGAATGCAGATTACAATGTGGTAATCGTCAACGCAACAACTTATGGAGGAAGCGGAGGAAATACGTGTGTCGCTTCTCTGAACAGCGAGTCATTGGAAATGATGCTCCACGAGCTGGGACATACAACAGCAAAGCTTGCAGATGAATATTTCGCAGGGGAAAGCTATGCGGGAGAATATGCAAACATGACGGCCGAGTCCGATCCGGAAAAGGTAAAGTGGAGCAGATTTATCGGGAAAAATGGAGTAGGAGTGTACGAGTACGATAATGGAGGAGATGGATGGTATCGACCGCATGAAAACTGTAAGATGAGATTCCTGGGGAAACAATATGCGTTCTGTGAAGTCTGTAAAGAACAGATACGAAAGACATTTTGCCAGGATTCCAATGTGACGAAGCTGTTCTATCAGCAATATGCAGATGTGATCTATGAACAGCCTGAGGGACAGGGAACGGATATGCGGCAGTACTTTATTCTCCGGAAAGGAGACAATGAGATTACCGGGGATCAGCTTGGAGACGCACTCTCTCTTGTGTACAAAGATGAGGCAGGAAATGTAGTTTCAGGAATCCCGTACGCTCAGGGGACATATACGATAGAAGCTTCTTTTGCGGGAAATGATACATACGATGCCTGCACACAGTCAGCTGTGTATACCATCGAGCCACAGGATTTGTTTAATCTGACAGTGGAATCAAAAGTGTATGACGGAAAACCGGCCAAACTTGATTACACGCTGGATTACGATGGAGAATATACGGTAGAGGCCCATTATACCGGAACAATCCCGTATGCGGCAGAGATCACATACGATTATGACAGTGAGGAAGCTCCGATCAAACCAGGACGTTATCAGGTTGTATTGTCAGCTTACGACAAAGAAACAGGGAATCTGATCAGCAGGACAAGCAGAGATTTCTCTATTTCTTTCAAAGCAACGGCAGTTTCCAATCATGATACGGGAGAATATCCGGGAGCAATGCCGTATTACAACAATAAGACGATTGTGTTTACAGGAGAAGGCTATACGGCAGAAGAGCAGGATGCGTTCGAAAAGAAGGCAAATGAATTCATCGGATATTTCAGGAACACAGAACCATATAAAGAAGCAGATACTTATATGAACTATCATACAGTGGAAGCGGTATCTGAACAGTCCGGTATCGGAACGGAGGAGAAAGACACTTATTTTCGACTCACATATGATGAAAACGGAACTGTTGTCCCGACAGATTATAGTACAAACGGGGCAATGTACATCGGAAATAATGTAGTGACCTCCTACTATAAAGCAACGATCGTTCTCATCAACGATGAAAATGTAAAAAAAGGCGCCACAGTCACAAACAAACGTTTCACTGTATATACGACAGCTGATGAGGCAGGGATGGAATACGCAGCCATGGAACTCCTGAACTATTTCACAGGAAAGGAAGAAGGCTATCGTGCGTCAGATGATCAGCAGAAGGATTCCCAGAGGACAGAGTTCCTAAAAGCGCTCTATTACACATGGTATGGATGGGACTATGCTCCTGTTCTGAGCAGAGCTTATGAGGAAGAATTTGTGGAAAACGGCACGGCATTCGATCTTGCGCCATATTTCCACACTTATGTTCTTGGTAAGGAAGTGCCAGGAATGACTTACCGAATGACTTATTTTGAAGACGAAAACGGACAGCCTGGAAAAGAACTTTCCCAGGCACCTTCCGCAGCAGGCATATACCACGTCAGGGCAGAATTGGTTCCTCCTGAAGGGCAGGACACGACGGAAGTGGTGCTGGACGGTACTACGTATCATCTTCCTCTGGCGCGTGGGTGGACAACTTATGAAATCCAAAAAGCCGGGGAAACGGATCCCGGAAAAGATCCTCAGGACACCAGTAAACCTCAGGATACGAACGAACCTCAGGGTACAGACAAAACTTCCGATCCTAGCAAAGGAGAAGAAGAGGCAATCAAGACCGGGGATACTGCCCAGGCAAGTTTATGGATCTATAGTGGAATAGCAGCGCTTTTGGTAATAGCAGCAACGATTGTTTATAGAAGAAAAAGAAGATAAGAATGCCAGTGTAGCAGAAAAAAGATAGTTTCAATAAGATGTACAAGGGATTCCATGCTGACCCTTGTACATCTTTTTGTTAAAAATACACAAAAATGAAAAAGAAAAGTTTGTATTAATGACGAAAAGGTGCAAAGGGGATTGACATACAGAGACGGCGGAACTATAATATGACCAGGATTTGAAACCGGTTTCAAGAAGAAACTGAAAAAGAAGATCAAGGATCTCAAAATGGAGATCCTTATTTAGGAAATGATTTGAAACCGGTTTCACAAAGAAAGGAGAACAAGGGAATGAAAATTGCGGTAGTGGGAAGCATCAACATGGATATGACAGTGACGGCAGAGAGGATTCCTTTGAAAGGAGAGACGCTGCGAGGGGACAATGTCCGTTTGATTCCGGGAGGGAAAGGAGCGAACCAGGCAGTCGCCATGGCAAGACTTGGGGCGGAAGTAGAAATGTTTGGCTGTGTGGGCGATGACGATAATGGGAGAAAGCTTCTGGATAATCTGAAAGAGTCCGGAGTAAAGACAGACCACATCCATGTGCTGAAAGGTGTTCCGACAGGGATTGCCTTGATCACAGTAGGGGAAAATGATAATACGATCGTTGTTGTCCCAGGAGCAAACGGAAAAGCAGACAAAACATATGCAGAAAGCATCTGCAGGGAACTGGAAGGATATGATATGGTCGTTTTTCAGCATGAAATTCCGCTGGAAACAGTGCATTATCTTATAAAATGGTGCTATGAAAAAGGGATACCTACTGTGTTGAATCCGGCTCCTGCAGCGAAGGTGCCGACAGATATCGTGGAAATGGTCAGCTATCTTACGCCAAATGAACATGAAGCGCGTCTGATTTTTGGAGAAGAGACAAAAACCGAGGAAATGCTGAAAAAGTATCCGGAAAAACTGGTTATCACTCAGGGATCAGAAGGTGTGGTTACCTGTATGAAAAGCGGACAGATTCTTCACGTGCCGGCAAGAAAGAGCAGTGTAGTGGATACGACCGGTGCAGGTGACACATTAAATGGTGCATTTTCGGTAAGGATATGCCAGGGCGACGATATCGAACGGGCTCTTTTGTATGCCAATACAGCCGCAGGGCTTTCGACAGAAAAATTCGGAGCACAGAGCGGAATGCCGCTGGCAGAAGAAGTGGAAAAAGAACTGGAGGAGAAGTAAGGTGAAGAAAAAAGGAATATTAAATAGTGACATTTCAGCGGTTCTTTCCTATATGGGACACACGGACCGGATCTGTATCGGAGACTGTGGTCTTCCTGTGCCGGAAGGTCCGGAGCGGATCGACCTGGCTGTCAAGTTTGGCCTTCCATCTTTTATGGAAGTTCTGAAGGCTGTGGGGGATGACATGAAAATTGAAAAAGTTGTTCTGGCAGAAGAGATCAAAGAAAAGAGCCAGGACTTGCTGGAGGAAGTCACAGAGTATCTGAAAGAAAACGGACTGGAGGGTAATCGGATCGAATTCGTGCCTCACAGTGACTTGAAACTGATGACAAAAGAATGCAAGGCGGTCATCCGCACAGGGGAAACGACGCCGTATGCAAATATCATCCTGCAGTCGGGGTGTATATTTTAAAGGAGGGAGAGACATGCAGATTGAAATGCGGGGCATTAACAAATCGTTTGGCGGAAATGCGGTTTTAAAAAATGCTGGTTTTCTGCTGGATCATGGCGAGATACATGCATTGATGGGGGAAAACGGAGCTGGTAAATCCACTTTGATGAAAATACTGACAGGCGTGTACACAAAAGACGCAGGTCAGGTCATTGTAGACGGACAGGAAGTATGCTACAAAAACCCTCAGGAGGCGGAAAAAGCGGGAATTGTATTTATTCACCAGGAACTGAATGTCCTTTTTGATCTGACAGTGGAGGAAAACATGTTTTTGGGGAAAGAAATCCGAAATCGGTTTGGGATTTGTGATAAGAAAGCCATGCGCGCGGAAGTAAAAAAAATCCTGGACAGACTGGGCGTGAAAATCTCCCCGGAACAGAAGATGAGCGAGTTGTCTGTGGGACAGCAGCAGATGATTGAGATCGCAAAGGCACTGATGGTAGACGCCAAGGTAATCATTATGGATGAGCCGACAGCCGCACTCACGCAAAGTGAGACGGAGGTACTTTTTCAGGTCATCAATTCATTGAGAAAAAAAGGAGTTTCAATCGTATACATATCACACAGGATGGAGGAAATCTTCCAGCTTTGCGACAGGATCACAGTCCTGAGGGACGGAGCCTACATTGATACAAAGCGTATAGCGGACACGGATATGAACGACGTCGTCAAAATGATGATCGGACGGGAAATCGGCGAACGGTATCCATCCCGGAATGTCAAGATTGGCGAAGTTGCTCTTAAGGTAGAAAACCTGACTTGCCCGGGAGTATTTAAAAATGTGTCCTTCGAGGTACACGCCGGAGAAGTCCTCGGCGTATCCGGTCTGATGGGCGCCGGAAGAACTGAGATCATGCAGGCGATCTTCGGAAATATGCCCCATGTGACAGGAAAGATCTCTCTGTACGGAAAAGAGATACAAAACCACAGTCCGGAGCAGGCCATGAGAAACGGCCTTGGATTTATCACAGAAGACCGCAAGACAGAAGGGCTGATGCTGGAAGAAAGCATCCGGAAAAATATTTCCCTTGCAAATCTCGGCCGTATCTCCCGGCACGGAGTCATAAACAAAAAAGAAGAACAGGATCTTGTAAAGAAAGGGATCGAAGAACTGCACATCAAATGTTTTGGCCCGGAACACGAAAGCAATAATCTAAGCGGAGGAAACCAGCAGAAAGTCGTATTTGCGAAATGGATCTATACAGATCCAAAAGTGCTGATTTTGGACGAACCTACGAGGGGAGTAGACATTGGAGCGAAAAAGGAAATCTATCATATTATCAATGACCTTGCCGCAAAGGGAGTAGCTGTCATCATGGTGTCATCCGAATTGCCGGAGGTGCTTGGAATGGCAGACCGCATCATGGTTGTGAGGGAAGGTCTTGTCAGAGGCGTTTTAAGTAAGGAAGAGGCAAACCAGGAAAACATTATGATTCTGGCAACGGGAGGAAATTTAAATGAATAAGCAAAAAACCATCAATAAAATACAAGATATGGGCGCTTTGATCGCGCTGGTTCTTCTAGTCATCGTAATCGGGGTTATCAGCCCTGAATTCAGAACGGTTGGAAACTTTCTTTCTCTGCTGCGTCAGTCTTCCATTAACGGACTGATCGCATTTGGTATGACGGCGGTAATCCTGACAGGCGGTATTGATCTTTCTGTGGGATCTGTGTTGGCGCTGTCCACAGCACTCTGTGCCGGACTGATAGCAAACGGGATGCCGGTAGGAGCTGCCATGCTGCTGGCGCTTGTCATAGGAACAGGACTTGGTCTTATCAGTGGTATACTTGTGACAAAAGGAAGACTGCAGCCATTTATTGCCACACTCGTTACAATGACAGTATACAGAGGTCTGACAATGATCTACATGGATGGAAAGCCGATCTCCAATCTGGGAGACAGCTTTACATTGAAAGTCGTAGGAAAAGGAAATTTTTATCACATTCCGATCCCTGTTATCCTCTTTATCCTGATCTTCGTTCTTTTCATGTTTATCCTTGAAAAAACGACATTCGGAAGAAGAGTGTACGCTACAGGAAGCAATGCGCAGGCAGCCAGACTTGCCGGTGTGAACATTCACAGGACAAAGATGGCAGTATATGCCATCTCTGGTGCAATGGCAGCGCTTTCAGGACTGATCCTTCTTTCCAGGCTTGGCTCTGCACAGCCAAATCTTGGAGACGGATATGAGCTGGATGCCATCGCGTCGGTAGCTCTTGGCGGGACAAGTATGAACGGAGGAAGAGGCCGGATCTGGGGAACGTTTGTGGGCGTTCTGATCATTGCGGTACTCAACAATGGTCTGAATATTCTGGGTGTATCTTCCTATTATCAGGATGTTGTAAAAGGTATTGTTATTCTTATCGCAGTTTTATCAGATAGAAAGCGTTAAAGAAAAGGAGAGAATATTATGTGGATCAAAAAGATAGCGGCAGTGATGCTGGCTGCATTTGTTGGATTTACCATGACAGGATGTAATGCTATTACCATCGATGGAGAAGAGGGGAGCCTTACGGCAGGAGAAAGCGGCGGAAATGGAAACATTGGATTTTCCGTTTCAACTTTGAATAACCCGTTCTTTGTGACATTGAGTGAAGGGGCAGAAGCAAAGGCGGAAGAAGAAGGCGTGGAACTGATCGTCGTGGACGCCGGAGACGATGCGGCGAAACAGACAAGCGACATCGAGGATTTGATCTCAAGGAACATCAGCGTTCTGATCGTCAACCCGGTGGACTCTGATGCAGTTGCACCTGTTGTGCAGGATGCAGTTTCAAGAGGAATCAAAGTTATCTCCGTAGATCGTGTTGTGAATGGAGTAGAAGTGGACTGTGCCATTGCATCGGACAATGTGGAAGGGGCAAGAATGGCCACTGAGTATATGGTAAGCCTGGTCGGAGAAGGAGCAAAAACGGCTGAGATCGAAGGTGTGCCGGGCGCCAGCGCTACCATCGACAGAGGGGAAGGATTCCACATTGTTGCCGATGAAAAGCTGGATGTCGTGTCCAGTCAGACAGCAAACTTCAGTCGATCTGAAGGAATGACAGTCATGGAAAACATGCTTCAGGCAGACTCAGACATCAAAGGAGTATTTGCACATAACGACGAGATGGCTTTAGGAGCAGTGGAAGCTATCGGAAACCGTGATATTGTTGTTGTGGGATTCGACGCTACAGACGATGCCCTTACTGCGATCAAGGAAGGACGAATGGCGGCTACAGTGGCTCAGAAACCAGACCTCATGGGAGAAACAGCAGTTGATACAGCCATCAAGCTGATCAACGGCGAGACGGTGGAAAAGGAAATCCCTGTAGAAGTGGAACTGATCACAAAATAGAAAACAGATAACGCAATACCCTGGCGATACACCGCCGGGGTATTGGCTTACCCCGGGTTGACAGAAAGCATGGAGAAAAATATAATGAAACATGAAACAGTTTTCAAGACCGGAAGGAGTAAGGATACATACATGACCAGTATAAGAGAAGTAGCAAAAATAGCAGGGGTGTCCCCCGCAACTGTATCCAGAGTAATGAATGGAACGGCAAATGTGGATGAGGAGAAGCGCCGAAGAGTGCTGGAAGCAATCCGTCAGACAGGATTTATGCCAAATGAGCTGGCACGGGCTCTGTACCAAAAATCATCAAAAATCATTGGCGTTATCGTACCGGATATTGAAAACCCTTTTTTCAGTGAGCTGGCCAAAGCGGTGGAAGAACAGACTTACCACGCAGGGTACAAAATGCTGCTCTGCAATTCAGATGATGATCCGAAAAAAGAGATGATGAATATCCAGATGCTTGTTCAGATGCGTGCAGAAGGTATTATCATTACAACAAACTGCGACAGCACAAGCCGTGTGCTGAAAGACTGTCAGCTTCCGGTGGTTGTTGTGGATCGTAAGCTGACAGGTGTGAGCGGTACCGCTTTTATCGAGGCGAATCACTATAAAGGAGGCTGCCTGGCAGCAGAGCATCTGATAAAGTGCGGGTGTAAAAACATTGTATGTCTTCGGGGGCCTCAGGCGTATTCAAGCGGTAAGCAGCGATATCAAGGATACCTTGATACCTGCAGAAAATATGGAATCAAAGAGCAGTGTGTGGACTGTACATATGATTATGAGGCCGGCAGACGCGCTGCAAAAGAAATACTTCGGAAATTTCCAAAGGCAGATGGGATTATCGCCTGCAATGATATGGTAGCGATTTCTGTCTATAAGGTGCTGACCGGTGTTGGGAGGCGTATACCCGAAGAAATACAGCTGATCGGATTTGATGACATACGGTTCAGCAGCCTGTGCACGCCGGAGATAACCACGGTGTCTCAGCCAATCCGGGAGATGGGATTTATGGCGGCAGGAATTATCATCCGGCATGTGGAAGGAGGAGAGTTCCAGCAGGAGAACATTTTTGATGTAAAACTTGTCGAGAGGGATACGACAAGAAAGAAGAGTCATCAGGCTCTGTAAAAAATAAAACTGTCAATTTTTATAAAGAGCAAAAGAAGATGCGGGCGGAGCTGGCAATTCCTTATTTCCTTAAGGAATTGCCAACTCCGCCTTTAAAAAAAGAAAAATACTTGACACATCAATTCATACCCGTTATAATCCTATTGTTAGGAAGCGAACAAATAAAAAAGGAGCGGAGAAATGGATGAAGAATTTGAGAAAACGCGGCAAAATCATGCCGGAAGATTGATCCATATGCTTTCCCATCAGCTGAAACGCCGCAGTGCGATGCCGGAGACCGGCACCGGGCTGACGCCGATGCAGAAACATGTCCTGACATACATTTTGTTTGAGACAATGGTAAGAGACATTTATCAGAAAGATATCGAAAAAGAATTCAAAATACGGAGATCCACAGCAAGCGGGATCCTCCAGCTGATGGAGAAAAATGGCTTTATTTACAGGCAGAGTGTGGAGAAAGATGCGCGTCTGAAGCGGATCCTTCCCACTGCCAAAGCGGAGAAAATCCGCATGGAGATTCTGACAAATATCAAGCAGACAGAAGCAAAATTAAAGGAAGGGATACCAAAAGAAAATTTTGAGGTATGCCTGAATGTGATGAGGCAAATGCTTGAAAATCTGTCGGAAAAGAGACAGGAAAATCAAAATTTGGGAGGTAGACATGAACAGGAAACTTTTTAAATCGATTCGAGAGTATAAAAGAGAATCTGTTCTGGCGCCGATTTTCGTCATTCTGGAGGTGTTCATGGAAGTGCTGATCCCTCTTCAGATGGCGAAGATCATCGATATCGGCATTGCCAAAGGCGATTTGGGATATATTGTCAAAATGGGCATTATCCTTGTTGTCATGGCAATGTTGGCCCTGATATTCGGCGCAAAGGCAGGAAATTATGCAGCCAGAGCAGGAGCAGGTTATGCGAAGAATTTAAGACATGATATTTTTTACAAGGTTCAGGAATTTTCTTTCAAAAACATCGACCATTTCTCCACATCCAGCCTTGTTACGAGAATGACAACAGATATTACCAACGTGCAGATGGCATACATGATGAGTATCCGTCTTTTGGCAAGAGCTCCGATCATGATCGTATTGTCGCTCATTATGACGCTGACGATCAGCAGACAGATCGCCCTCTTGTTCCTTATCGTCATTCCGCTTCTTGGAGGAGTGCTGATCTTTATTGCGAAGAAAGCACATCCGCACTTTATCAAAGTATTCGACGAGTATGACATACTGAATAACGGCGTTCAGGAAAACGTCAATGCCGCACGTGTTGTAAAAGCGTACGTGAGGGAAGACCATGAAATCGAGAAATTCCACAAGATTTCTCAAACGGTCTATGATCTCTTTACGAAAGCGGAGAAAATCGTTGCGTGGAATTCCCCGACCATGCAGTTTTTCATGTATTCCGTCATCCTTATCATGGTACTGATCGGCGGACGCAGCATCGTATTCCAGACGATGGAAACCGGGGAACTCACAAGTGTCATCGTCTATGCCATCCAGATCTTAAGTTCACTGATGATGGTGTCTTTTGTGTTTGTCATGATCATGATCGCGGAGGCATCCAGTGACCGTATTGTGGAAGTCCTGGATGAAGTTCCGGAGATGCAGGACAAAGAAGACGCAGTCAAAGAAATCCCGGATGGAAGCATCGATTTCGAACATGTGGACTTCAGCTATGCAGGAGAAGGTGGAAATCTTTCTCTGAAAGATGTCAATATCCATATCAAATCAGGGCAGACTGTGGGGATCATCGGCGGTACAGGAAGTGCAAAATCCACGTTTGTCCAGCTTATTCCTAGGCTTTACGATGTGACGAAAGGATCTGTAAAAGTCGGAGGGATCGATGTAAGGGAATACAATCTGGAAGCACTCCGTGACCAGGTGTCCATGGTGCTTCAGAAAAACGTGCTCTTCTCAGGGACAATTTACGAAAATATCCGCTGGGGAGATGAAAATGCCAGCGACGAAGAAGTGCAGAGAGTATGTAAGCTTGCCCAGGCAGACGGGTTTGTACAGGAATTTCCAGCCAAGTACAACACGATGATCGTGCAGGGAGGAAACAATGTCTCCGGAGGGCAGAGACAGCGTCTTTGTATTGCCCGCGCACTTCTGAAGAAACCCAAAATCCTGATCCTCGACGATTCTACAAGTGCAGTTGACACAAAGACAGACGCTCTGATCCGAAAGGCATTCCGGGAAGAAATTCCGGATACGACCAAGATCATTATCGCCCAGAGAGTTTCATCTGTGGAGGATGCCGATGTGATCATCGTCATGGAAGACGGCCGCATTGATGGAATCGGCACATCCGAAGAACTTTTAAAGACAAATAAGATTTATCGGGAAGTTTACGAATCACAGGTTAAGGGAGGTGCAGACAATGAATAAGAAAGACGATAAAGTAAGGGTCTCAAGAAATACGATTAAGACCGGAAAACGACTTCTTGGATACGTGACAAGACGTTTTAAGCTGCAGTTTATCGCTGTGTTCATCTGCATTATCATCAGCTCCATAGCATCGATATCAGTGTCTTTGTCCCTGAAATTCCTGCTGGATGATTATATCATTCCGCTGATCGGGAAAAAGACGCCGGATTTTTCAGAACTTTACATGGCGCTGACCGTACTTGGAACCATCTTCCTGATGGGAATCCTGGCATCTTTCATCTACACAAGACTGATGGTTTATATTGGCCAGGGAGTGTTAAAAGAAGTCCGGGACGATATGTTTGAACATATGCAGAAACTGCCGATCCGGTATTTTGACCAGAACACAAACGGCTCTATCATGAGTCTTTACACCAACGACACCGACACTCTGCGACAGATGATCAACCAGTCCATCCCGCAGGTATTGATGTCCTCTATCACGATTGTTGTGACGTTCATATCTATGGTAGCACTAAGTCCGCTTCTCACAATTCTGGCTGTCGTGATGATATTCGTGCTGATCTTTGTGACAAAGAAGATTGGCGGAAACAGCGGAAAATATTTCTTAAGACAGCAGATCGCCCTCGCTGATGTGACCGGGTTTGTGGAGGAGAGAATGAATGGGCAGAGAGTCATCAAAGTGTTCAACCATGAACGGGTATCGGAAGAAGAGTTTGACAGGCTGAACGAACAGCTCTACGACAGCGCAGCCAATGCGAATACATTTGCAAACATGATGGGACCGATCATCGGAAATATCGGGAACCTGCAGTTTGTACTCACAGCAGTACTCGGAGGCTTTCTCTCCGTGGCAGGAGTAGGCGGAATCACGCTCGGCGTCATGGCGTCCTATCTCCAGTTTACAAAAAGCTTTACCCAGCCGTTTATGCAGGTGGCACAGCAGTTCAACTCCATTGTCATGGCACTTGCAGGTGCAGAACGGATCTTCAATATGATCGATGAGGAGCCGGAAGTGGATGAAGGTTATGTAACCCTTGTCAATGCGCGAAGAGACGAGGACGGCAACATTGTAGAGTGCAAAGAAAGAACCGGTATGTGGGCATGGAAACATCCGCACAAGGCGGAAGGTACAGTGACCTACACGGAATTAAAAGGAGATGTCCGTTTCTTTGATATGACATTTGGATATACGGATGAAAAGATGGTACTCCACGACGTGACACTTTATGCAAAGCCGGGACAGAAGCTGGCTTTCGTCGGATCGACAGGTGCGGGAAAAACAACCATTACCAACCTGATCAACCGTTTCTACGACGTGCAGGACGGAAAGATCCGGTACGATGGCATAAATATCAATAAGATCAAAAAGGCAGACCTGAGACGGTCTCTTGGCATCGTTCTTCAGGATACCCACCTGTTTACGGGAACGATCATGGAAAATATCCGATACGGTAAGCTTGATGCCACAGACGAAGAAGTATACGAAGCAGCACGGCTTGCACATGCAGACCAGTTTATCAGAATGCTGCCGGATGGATATAATACGAGACTGAGCGGAGACGGGGAAGAACTCTCCCAGGGACAGAGACAGCTTCTTGCCATAGCGAGGGCTGCGGTTGCCAATCCGCCGGTGCTTATCCTGGATGAAGCGACATCCAGCATCGATACCCGTACGGAAAGTATCGTACAGCAAGGTATGGATAACTTGATGAAAGGACGTACAGTCTTTGTTATCGCACACAGACTGTCAACAATCCGAAACAGCGACGCCATCATGGTGCTGGAACATGGACGCATCATCGAACGAGGCGACCACAAAGATCTTATCGCTCAGAAAGGAACATACTATCAGCTTTACACAGGAAAACTGGAACTGTCATAGACAAAACAGAAAAACGCTTTTTCCGGACAGAAATGCGCTGTCTGGGAAAAGCGTTTTTTGTGTTGTGTTTGTATAAAGGCGTATGGAGAAGGCATCAGGAAACCGGCGGATTTTGAAAGAGAGGGATATCAGGCGGAAAATACGTAAAGAGGGCAAAAAAGATGGCAAGAAGAACAACAAAAATGACAGAAGCCTTTCCGATTTTTCGATGATTTTCGATAAGCCGGTATGACAGGAAAAATGCGAAACCGACAGAAAGGATAAAAACACTGATATCCAGAAAAAGCGTGTGAAATCCCAGAATACCCGTGTAAGTGTAGAAAAGAACCGGAATAGCAAAAGTCCCGCCAAGGATTCCGACACATAGTATCGGGAGCAGATCGCGTTTGACCTTCCTATACTTCCAAGACCAAAAAAGGGAGTAGAGAAGCATGGGAAAAAAGAGCAGTTTCATATGTTCCCACGTTGATTCGTTGATCGGGAAGAAAAGGGCGACAATCGGATTGCTCCCGGACCATCCGTAGACAAAATGCCAGATGGAACCAGCAGCAGATACGAACAAAAATCCAAGAACCGAGTAAAACTTTACGTTTTTCATATGACCTCCCTCTACCTGAAGAACAGGATGCATTCAATAGATATAGGATATGCATTCGCGGAGAAGAATAGACGTCTATGTAAGAATAAAAAAAGAACCTTTGATAATCAAAGGTTCCGATCAAAGCTGCCTAGGGGACTTGAACCCCCGACCTCCGCCTTACCAAGGCGACGCTCTACCGACTGAGCCAAGGCAGCACATCAACATGCCTATATATTGTATCTTGAAAATCGTGAGATGTCAAGATAAAAAGAGGAAATTCCTGCTGTCCTGCTGTTCTCACAGATGTTGATGGCTGCCGGTTTGTTAGTCTGGGTAGACAGCATATTTCAAAAGCATCTAACTATGGTGCACATTGGGTAACTGGATATGGATATAATAGTAATTCATCCTCATCCTACGCAATAGTAAATGATGGACATGGCAGAACAGGGGTATCTATTAATCTAAGTTATACGGACTTTGTAGTGCATTAACAGATAAAGGCTATGTTCGTGAGTGATTCTTTGTCATTCATATACAGGTATGAAGCATGTTATACTTTTCGCCTCCTTTTGTCGCTGCAATCTTATTTGCAAAATTTCTCCCACCTCAACAAATTCTGGATGTGAAATTTTATGCAGATGAAGTCCGGATGTTTTTTAGCGAAAATGTGTGGGGAGATCAAAAAATATATCAGCTTTTCAGAACGTGTTTACAAAGAGAGCTTGTGCGTTATGGGTTTGTTGTGATAGGTGCGTGGGCTGTATCCCTTCTTTTTTGCTTGTCCTTATATCTTTTTTATGGTAAGATAAAAATTACGAAATTGCGCAAACAGCTATGAAAAATAAATCCTAGAGGAGGGCTTTATGGAGACAACGGAATCCAAAAATTTTATTGAACAGGAAATAGACAAAGATCTCAGGGAAGGAGTTTATGACCATGTGTGCACGAGGTTTCCGCCGGAGCCAAATGGGTACCTGCACATCGGCCATGCGAAATCCATTCTCCTGAATTATGGACTTGCAAAGAAATACAATGGCGAATTCCATATGCGTTTTGATGATACAAATCCGACAAAAGAGAGAATGGAATTCGTGGAATCTATCAAAGAAGATATCAAGTGGCTTGGAGCAGACTGGGAAGATCATTTATACTTTGCTTCCGATTATTTCGAACAGATGTATGAATGTGCTGTAAAGCTTATCAAGAAGGGAAAAGCGTATGTCTGTGACTTGACGCCGGATGAGATCAGAGAATACAGAGGGACACTCACAGAGCCGGGAAAAGAAAGTCCGTACAGGAACCGTTCTGTGGAGGAAAATCTGGAACTGTTTGAAAATATGAAAAACGGAGTGTACAAAGACGGAGAGAAAGTACTCCGGGCCAAGATCGATATGGCTTCCCCGAACATCAATATGAGGGACCCGATCCTGTACCGTGTGGCACATATGACACATCACAATACAGGAGACAAATGGTGCATCTACCCGATGTACGATTTTGCACATCCGATCGAAGATGCCGTGGAGAAGATCACGCACTCCATCTGTACGCTGGAATTTGAAGATCACCGCCCGCTGTATGACTGGGTTGTCAGAGAGTGTGAGTTTGACCATGGGCCGAGACAGATCGAGTTTGCAAAACTTTACCTTACAAATGTTGTGACTGGCAAGCGGTATATCAAAAAGCTGGTGGAAGAAGGCATCGTAGACGGATGGGATGATCCGCGTCTTGTATCTATCGCAGCTCTCAGAAGGAGGGGATTCACACCGGAATCCATCAAGATGTTCGTGGATTTGTGCGGGGTTTCCAAGGCCCAGAGCTCTGTGGATTACGCGATGCTTGAATACTGTATCCGCGAAGACCTCAAGCTGAAAAGACCACGTATGATGGCAGTGCTCGATCCGGTCAAACTGGTCATCGACAATTATCCGGAAGGGGAAGTGGAATATCTGGAAGCGGACAACAATCTGGAGAATCCGGAGCTGGGAAAAAGGAAGGTCCCATTCTGCAGGGAACTCTATATCGAGAGGGAAGACTTTATGGAAGAACCTCCGAAAAAGTATTTCCGTCTTTTCCCGGGAAATGAAGTCCGTCTCATGAACGCATATTTTGTGACCTGTACAGGATGTGAAAAAGATGAAGACGGAAATGTGACAGTCGTACACTGCACATATGATCCGGAGACAAAGTGCGGAAGCGGATTTACCGGACGAAAAGTAAAAGGAACGATTCACTGGGTACCGGCTCCGTACGCTGTGGAAGCCAAAGTGCGGCTTTATGAGAATCTCATAGACGAGGAAAAAGGCGTATACAATAAAGAAGACGGTTCATTAAATCTGAATCCGAATTCCCTGCAGACGAGAAAATGTTTTGTGGAA
Organism: Sellimonas sp.; assembly: GCF_047234585.1. Taxonomy (NCBI): domain Bacteria; kingdom Bacillati; phylum Bacillota; class Clostridia; order Lachnospirales; family Lachnospiraceae; genus Sellimonas; species Sellimonas sp. Next base: position 29,407 of record NZ_JBKSWG010000002.1, read on the forward strand.
CCGAATTTCCAGGGTGCGAAAGCATACGACAGCTTCCAGTTTGTACGCCAGGGATATTTCTGTGTGGATGCAAGAGATTCCAGGCCGGACGCTCTTGTGTTCAACCGTATCGTATCACTGAAAAGTTCTTTTAAACTGCCAAAATAGAAAGAATCATGAACGAATTGACCATTCATCTGGAGTCCCGTTCCGGGGCTCCTTTGTATGAACAGATTTATAACTATATCAAGAATGACATTCAGAGAGGACAGATCCCCGCAAGGGAAAAACTCCCTTCCACCCGTTCTCTTGCAAGATACCTGGAAGTCAGCAGAAGTACAGTGGAGCTTGCCTACGAGCAGCTTTTGTCGGAAGGCTATATCGAGTCCGTTCCGTACAAAGGATTTTTTGTTATGGAAGTGGAAGATCTCTACCAGATTCAGGCGATTCGGGAGCCTCGAAGGGAAGGCGGGGAGAAAAAGGAGACATGCATGTATGACTTTTCTCCCAACGGGGTCGATCTCAAGAAATTTCCTTATCATGTCTGGAGAAAGCTTTCCAAAGATGTGCTGTGCGAAGACAGGGCGGAATTATTCCGGCTTGGAGATCCACAGGGAGAATATGGACTCCGAAATGTGATCGCGGCTTACCTGCATCAGGCGCGAGGCGTCAACTGTACTCCTGAACAGATCATTGTGGGGGCTGGAAACGATTATATGCTGTTTCTTCTCCACGCTATTCTTGGAAATGGGCATAAAGCAGCTTTTGAAAATCCCACATACAAACAGGCTTACCGTCTCTTTGGGAGACTCGGCTATCCTGTATGTACAGTAGACATGGACAAAAGCGGGATGGAAGTGGAAAAGCTTCGGAAGATGGATGCGGATATTGCCTACGTTATGCCTTCTCATCAGTATCCACTGGGAATCGTCATGCCGATCCGGCGGAGGATGGAACTGCTTTCCTGGGCAAAAGAGAAAGAAGGGCGCTTTATCATCGAGGATGACTATGACAGCGAATTCAGGTATAAAGGAAAACCAATCCCGGCGCTGAAAGGATTTGATATGGAGGAGAAGGTCATCTACCTTGGAACGTTCTCAAAATCCATTGCCCCTGCCATAAGGATGAGCTATATGGTTTTGCCGCTGCCGCTTTTGGAAGTTTATCGAGAAACGTGCCGGTTTATCAATCCAACAGTGTCCCGTGTGGATCAGATGATTCTTCAGAAATTTATAGAAGACGGACATTACGAAAGACATTTGAACCGGATGCGCGCTATTTATAAAAGCAGACACGATATACTCCTCGGATGTCTGAAACCTTTTTCACGGATCTGCAGGATCTCCGGGGAAAATGCAGGAGTTCATCTCCTTCTGACATTTGACGACGGACGAACTGAGGAGGAACTGATCAGACAGGCTAAAGAGCAGGGGATCCGAGTCTGCGGGCTGTCATCTTACGATGCCAGAGAGCAGAAAAGAGGGAAAGCATCTGTGATTTTAGGATATGCAAATCTGGAGGAAAAAAAGATTGTGGAAGCGGTGGAGATCCTGAAAAAGATTTGGATCCCATAATGTGCAAAAAAGATAAAAAATGGCTTTAAAAAACCACAGGAAAAGGGTATAATAACATGGCTGCACGATGTGCGGGACAGAATATATTAATAGATTCACAGGAGAAAAGCGATGAGAGAAGTATATGTAAGTATCAATTCTATGGAAAAGGCCAAAGGATTGAACAGCATCTTAAGACGTATGGACGGAGACTTTGATCTGATTCAGGGAAGAATGACGATCGACGGGAAATCGTTCCTTGGAATCCTGAGCCTGGATCTTTCCAAACCAATCAAGATGATCATGCACGATGCAGATGATACAGAAGTCAACGAGCTGAGTGAATATCTTGCGTAAATGGGAAAACACAGGATTTACTGTTGACACAAAGAACAAGGATGGCTTTGGCTGTCCTTTTTTGTATCGTATGTGAAAACAGAGACAAAAGAGGAAATCCAGCTTGTATCGCATAAATCCATATAGTATAATAAATAAAAAGGTCATCGGACATACGGATGGCCCGCATGGCTGAAAGGGAGGGGTTCCATGCAGGAGAAGAGCAAACTGGATATTTTGAAAGAAATTGTGGATCAAGGGCAGTATGTGGTTGTTCTTTGTGGTTCCGGAATGTTGGAAGAATGTGGCTTCCACTCTTTGAAGGATCAGAATGCGGCGTATGAGATTGAAGAAAAATACGGAAGATCACCGGAATATCTGTACACGGATGCATTTTTTAATACGAGGACAGAAATGTTTTTCGAGTTTTATAAAAATGAGATCCTTGTAGAACTTGAACCGACGGAATCCGTGAAAACCCTGGCAGCTATGGAAAAAGCAGGAAAGCTTAAATGCATTATAACAAGCAATATCTATGAACTGAGCGAGCGGGGCGGATGCAGAAATGTCATCGATCTGCATGGCAGCATTTACAGAAATAAATGCATGCGGTGCCATAAAGAATATTCGTTGGAATATATCAAGAATGCGCCGAAGATTCCGTATTGTGAAGACTGTCACGGAGTAGTACGGCCGGGAGTTTCGTTTTTCGGAGAGATGCTGGACAGTGATAAACTCTCGCGGACGCTGGAAGAGATCGAAAAGTGTGACGTGCTTCTTTTGCTTGGGACGTCGCTGAGTTCGGAAGTTTTTCACAATTACGTCCGTTGTTTTGAGGGCAGCAGGATTGTTGTCATACATACCAAACCAACCTTGATGGACGACAAGGCGGATCTGGTCATCTACGATGAGCCAAGGAATATCCTGCCTGAATTGGGATACTAAAAAAGTAAGTGGAGGAAGGCACTGTCAAATCAGTGCCTTCTTCTTTTGGAAAAAGCAATACAGACGAGGAGTAGTAACATGAATATCTTGAACTTGGAACATATCAGCAAACTATTTGGAGATAAAATGATTTTTGATGATGCGTCTTTTGGGGTGCAGGAAGGAGACAAGGTCGGGATCATCGGCATCAACGGGACAGGAAAATCTACGCTCCTTCGGATGATCGCAGGGGAAGAAGAGCCGGATGGAGGACAGATCGTAAGGCAGAATGGACTGAAGATCGCCTACCTTTCCCAGAGCCCGGTATTTGAACCGGAGGATACCGTGCTTACCTATGCCTCCGATGGGAAGGAAGATGCCTGGATCGTGCAGAGCAATCTGACTCGCCTTGGGATCATGGATTTTCAGGCAAAGATGAAAACTTTATCCGGAGGACAGAGAAGAAGGGCAGCCCTTGCCAAAGTGCTTGCGGAAGATTTCGATCTGCTTCTTCTGGACGAACCGACGAACCATCTGGATGATGAGATGATCGTGTGGCTGGAAAACTATTTGAAAAATTACAGAGGGGTTATACTCATGGTTACACATGACCGCTATTTTCTCGATAAAGTGTCAAACCGCATCTTGGAGATCAGCCGGGGGCAGTTTTACAGCTATGAGGCCAACTATTCACGATTCCTGGAGCTCAAGGCGGAGCGTGAAGAAAGAGAGCTTGCCTCAGAACGGAAACGCCAGAGTATCCTTCGTATGGAAATGGAGTGGGCAAAAAGAGGATGCCGTGCCAGAACTACCAAACAGAGGGCAAGGCTTGACAGGCTGGAGGCTTTGAAGAACGGCAGAGCTCCACTGGCAGATCAGGCGGTGGAGATGGATGCGGCAGAGACGAGGATGGGAAAGAAGACGATTGAGCTGAAGCATATCACAAAAAGTTACGGGGACAGAACAGTCATAAACGATTTTGATTATATCGTTCTTAGAAATCAGCGTCTGGGGATTATCGGTCCGAACGGATGCGGCAAATCTACCCTCCTTCGGATGATCGCAGGGGAGATAGCACCTGACAGCGGAGAAGTGGATATTGGGGAAACGATAAAAATCGGATATTTTGCCCAGGAAGTTCCAGATATGGATGAAGACAAAAGAGTGATCGATTACATACGGGATATCGGAGAGTACGTCCAGACAAAAGAAGGCAGAATCAGTGCCTCCCAGATGTTGGAACGGTTTTTATTTACGCCGGAGATGCAGTACACACCGGTGTCGAAGCTGTCAGGAGGGGAGAAAAGAAGGCTTTATCTTTTGAGCATCCTGATACGTCAGGTCAATGTCCTCCTCCTCGATGAACCATCCAACGATCTGGATATACCGACCCTCACAATTCTGGAAGACTACCTGAATTCATTTTCCGGCATTGTCATCGCCGTGTCCCACGACCGGTATTTTCTGGACAATATCGCGGACCGTATTTTTGAGATTGGAGATGGAGGGCATCTTGTTCAGTACGAAGGAGGGTATACCGACTATCTGGAAGCCAGGGAAAAGAGAAGCACCTGGAAGGCCGAGGCTGAAAAGGAAGGAGAAAAACAAGGACAAAAAGAAAAGAAAGACAGTGTAAAAACGTGGAAACAGAATCGCCCGGCCAAGCTGAAATTTACATTCAAAGAGCAAAAAGAGTACGAGACGATCGATGGAGACATCGCCAATCTCGAAAAAAAAATCCAGCAGATCGATCAGGATATGATGGCAAATGCCACCAATTCCCTCCGTCTGTCCGAGCTTTCCGAAGAGAAAGAAAAGGCAGAGCAGGCACTGGAAGAAAAAATGGAGCGCTGGGTCTACCTGAATGACCTGGCGGAGAAAATAGAGAGACAGAAAGAAGAAAAATAAAAGAAAAGTTTGTTTTTTCTTTATTTCTTTACTTGACAAAAGTGTGATTCGTTGTTACAATAAAAAAACAGAACGCACTCTGTTTTTGAAAATGAAAGTGGAGGTAAGTTTATGAGGAAACAGGTTTATTCTTTGCTGGTGGATAATACACCGGGTGTATTGAGCCGGATCGCCGGGCTGTTCAGCAGACGTGGGTACAGTATTGACAGTATCACGGCGGGTGTCACGGCGGATGACCGTTTTACAAGAATTACGGTTGTGGCAAGCGGAGATGAAATGATTCTTTCACAGATTGAGAAGCAGGTAAGAAAGCTGGAGGATGTGATCGAAATCAAGCTTCTGAAAGATGAGGAATCGGTATACAGAGAGCTGATTCTCGTAAAGATCAAAGCGGATGCGGCGATGCGTCCGGGAATCATCGCTACAGCGGACGTTTTCCGTGCTAAGATTATCGATGTGGAGAAGGAATCCCTCATCATCGAGCTTACCGGGGCTCAGTCAAAGATCGAAGCATTTTTGAATCTTCTGGATGGGTATGAGATCCTGGAACTTGCAAGGACCGGAATTACCGGACTCTCCAGAGGAAGCCAGGATGTGACGGACGCTGATGAGATCATGAGGAAGAAAGCAGAGTATGAAGGACTGTAGACTGTAATATGCAGCAAAGCTGAAGGGGAAGCCCTTTGACGAATATAATTTCAGAAATCAGGAGGAGATTAGAAATGAACAAACCAAAAATCTACTATCAGGAAGACTGCAATTTATCTTTGCTGGAAGGAAAAAAGATCGCTGTGATCGGATACGGAAGCCAGGGGCATGCACATGCATTAAACCTGCAGGAATCCGGATGTGATGTGGCTGTCGGCCTTTATGAAGGAAGTAAATCAAAAGCCAAAGCAGAAGCACAGGGCGTCAAAGTCATGACAAATCAGGAAGCTGCAAAATGGGCTGATATCATCATGATCCTGATCAACGATGAACTGCAGGCTGATATGTATAAAAAAGATATCGAGCCAAATTTGGAAGAAGGCAAGATGCTCATGTTTGCGCATGGCTTTGCCGTACATTTCGGACAGATTAAACCTCCGGCAAATGTGGATGTTGCCATGATCGCACCGAAAGCTCCGGGCCACACAGTAAGAAGTACATATGTGGACGGACAAGGCGTTCCGGCTCTTGTATGTGTAGAACAGGATGCCACAGGCAAAGCGCTTGATCTCGCTTTGGCATACGGTGCTGCCATCGGATGTGCGAGAGCAGGTCTTCTTACAAGTACATTCCAGATCGAGACAGAGACAGACCTCTTCGGAGAACAGGCAGTTCTCTGTGGTGGTGTATCTGCCCTTATGCAGGCTGGATTTGAGACTTTGGTGGAAGCAGGATATCCGGCAGAAAATGCATACTTTGAATGTATCCATGAAATGAAACTTATCGTTGATCTGATCTACCAGAGCGGATTTGCAGGAATGAGATACTCTATCTCCAACACAGCGGAATATGGCGATTACATTACAGGACCGAAGATTATCACAGAAGATACAAAGAAAGCGATGAAGAAGATTCTTGCAGATATCCAGGATGGAACATTTGCAAAAGACTGGCTGCTGGAAAACAAGATTGGGGCACCTCACTTCCATGCTATGAGAGCAAAAGGCGCTCAGCATGAATCTGAAGTCGTAGGAGCTGAACTGAGGAAACTTTACAGCTGGGCTGAAGATGACAAGCTGATCAACAACTAACAGAAAGAAATAAGATGATAAAGCCAGGCGCAGAAGACAACGTTGCTTCTGCGCCTGTTTACCATCAAAAAAAGAACAGGCTCTGACGGTTTGAGACTGTTCTTTCTTTTTTGTCATACTATATCACTATATGGATTACGCGATAGAGTTAACAGCTTTTGTGAGACGGGAAATCTTTCTTCCACATGTATTTTTGTGGTATACTCCTTTTCCGCCAGCTTTGTTGATTTCAGAAATTGCAACGCTCAGTGCTTCTTTTGCAGCAGCAGCATCATTCTTAGCAACAGCTGTTTCCACTTTTTTCACGCAAGTTTTTACTTTAGATTTGATAGCTTTATTTCTGGCAGTTCTAGTTTCAGCAACTAAAATTCTTTTCTTTGCGGATTTAATGTTAGCCATGACCTACACCTCCAACCTTGGCAAATTCGTTTCTCGTTCTCGTCAGGTCCGGACACGGACGTCCTGACGAAGCATACTCATTCATTTTAGTCCAGGAAATATATTATGTCAATACATATTTCCATTTTTTTTTGAGAAACTAAGGGGAAATGAAAAAAGTAAGCGAGGGAATATCATGGTTGAAAAGTACAGTATCCGGACGGATCTTGCATTGGAGGACAAGGAACGGTTTGAAGAAGAAAACGTGGAGGTACAGGGAGTTGTCCTGGAAGAAGAATATGACGAAGAATGGGAAGTGAAGACGACGACTGTGCGGATCCAGACGGAAAACGGGGCAAAGACGATGGGCAAGCCGGCAGGGACATATATCACGATGGAAGCGCCGAATATGGCGGTGCCGGATGAAGAGTATCACAGTGAGATTTCCGAAAAGATCGCAGACTGTATAAAGAAACTGATGAACGGAAAAAACTGTAAAAAAAGAGGGGAAGACTGGTCTGTTCTGATCATCGGTCTTGGAAACCGGAATGTGACGCCGGATGCCCTCGGGCCTTATGTGGCTGATAATCTCAACATCACAAGACATATCGTAAAGGAATACGGGAAATATGCCATGGGGAAAGAAGAAGTCACATTGATCAGTGCGCTGGTCCCTGGGGTAATGGCACAGACAGGAATGGAGACGGTGGAGATCATCAGGGGCGTTGTAAAAGAGACGGATCCGGATGTCATCATTGCGGTGGATGCCCTGGCGGCCAGAAACTCCAAACGCCTGAACAGGACGATCCAGATCGCGGACACCGGCATCAATCCGGGATCCGGAGTGGGTAATCACAGGAATGCTATCACACAGGAAAGCGTGGGAGTCCCGGTCATCGCCATCGGTGTTCCTACTGTGGTGGATGCGGCCACGATCGTCAATGACGCGATGGAAAATCTCATGAAAGAGATGGAGCACTCCGAAGCGTTAAAAGGAGTTGGCGTCGTCCTTCAGGGATATCATGCAGCTGAAAAGTATGAGCTTGTGAGAGAGCTGATATCTCCCCATCTCAATGGAATGTTTGTGACGCCAAAAGATATTGACGATACGGTAAAACGGATCAGTTTTACCATCTCAGAGGGGCTCAATATGCTTTTTGCAGGAAAGGAACCGGCGGAATAAAACGGAACAGCCGGACATATAGTGTTAAGACACGGAAAACATGGATACAGAAAGCGGAGTGAGGCGTTTGGATCGGAAAATGCGGTTTCATAATCTCCTCGTAGGAGGGGCATTGTGCGCAGTGAGCGGATATATCATCCTTGGCGGCAGCCAGAACGTATGGGATAATATGAGAGACAGGATAGGACGGGCAGCACAGGAGGGCGCGGAGAACATGGTTTTTCCGGCCCTCGTCCATTATGGAAAGCAAGGTGGGAGGGACATGAAAGAATGGGTCACAAGCCAGGCTATGCAGATGGTGCCTCTTGGGGATTATGTGAATGCAGAAGAAGTGACGGAGACAGAGATAGAGGATATGGAAACGTACGAGATGCTTCTGAAAAAAGAGGCGGAAGATGAAAATGAAGTAGATGAAAACGGAAAGCTGATCGAGAAAAATCAGGAGACTACAGAGGAGCAGCCCAAGGAGACGAGTCAGCAAGCCAAAGTGGACAGGGAAAAGCTGAATGACTATGAATATCTGACGAGCCACTACTATACGATCGACAGTACAACGATGACAAGCCCGGAGGAGCTTAATGCGAAAAATCTTCTGGCAAAAGACATGAAGTTTCAAAAAGGGATAGATGGACCGAAAATTCTCATCTACCACACACATTCCCAGGAAACATTCGTGGACTCTGTAAAGGGGGATGACTCTACTTCCATCGTGGGGATAGGAGATTACCTGGCAAAGCTTCTGAATGAAAAGTATAAGATAGAGACGATACATGACAGAGGCGTCTACGACATCATCGACGGAAAGCTGGACCGAAGCCAGGCGTACGAATTGTCCGGAGCTGCGGCGGAGAAAATCCTCAAAGAAAATCCTACTATCGAAGTAGTCATCGATTTACATAGAGATGGGGTAAATGAAAATACGCATCTGGTAACAGAAGTAAATGGTAAACCGACGGCAAAGATTATGTATTTCAATGGCCTTTGCAGAACACGTGCCAACGGAAATATACAGTATTTTTCCAACCCGTATATCCAGGATAATCTGGCATTTTCTCTTCAGATGAAGCTGGATGCCGACGAGCATTATCCGGGCTTTACGCGAAATATCTATCTCAAAGGTTATCGGTACAACATGCAGCTTGTGCCGAAGATGCTTCTTGTGGAGGCTGGTGCCCAGACAAACACCGTGCAGGAGATGAAAAATGCCATGGAACCTCTGGCGGAATCTCTTGCCAGAGTACTCACATAAGGGGAAAAGAGGCACAAATCTTTTGCCTTGAATCGAATGTCTGTTTGTGATACACTGGTAAAAGTATGAAAAAATGGAAAGGGAGAATACAATGGCAAATCATGCGACATACGATGCAGACAGCATAACGATACTGGAAGGTCTGGAAGCAGTTCGGAAAAGACCGGGAATGTACATCGGAAGTGTCGGGACAAAAGGGCTCAACCATCTTGTGTACGAGATCGTTGACAATGCAGTGGATGAGCATCTTGCAGGTTACGGCGACCGGATCGAAGTGACGCTGGAAAAAGACGGGTCTGCCACTGTCTCTGACAATGGACGGGGAGTGCCGGTCGGTATGCATCAAAAAGGAGTATCCGCTGCCCGTATCGTGTACACGACGCTGCATGCGGGCGGGAAATTTGACGATGCTGCGTATAAGACAAGCGGAGGGCTTCATGGGGTTGGTTCCTCCGTCGTCAATGCGCTTTCCGAATATATGGATGTCAAGATCAGCCGTGACGGAGCGATCCACCATGACCGGTATGAAAGAGGAGTGCCGGTGGTTGAGCTTTCGGATGGACTTCTTCCTGTTGTCGGGAAGACAAAAAAGACCGGGACAACAGTAAATTTCCTGCCGGATGCGGAGATTTTTGAAAAGACAAGGTTTCGGGAAGAAGAAATCAAAAGCAGGCTTCACGAGACGGCGTACTTAAATCCTGCCCTCACGATCGTTTTCAGGGACAAACGGAAAGATCCCGAGGAATGTATCGCTTACCATGAGCCGGACGGGCTGATCGGTTTTATAAAAGATCTGAATAAAAAAAGTGAAGCAGTTCACGATCCCGTCTATTTTAAAGGAGAGGCAGAAGGGATTGAGGTGGAAGTTGTGTTCCAGTATGTCACGGAGTTTCATGAGAATATTCTGGGCTTCTGCAACAATATTTATAATGCCGAGGGAGGAACTCATCTTACCGGATTTAAATCCACTTTTACCACGATCATGAACCAGTATGCGCGAGAGATCGGAGTGTTGAAGGAGAAGGATGACAAGTTTACCGGAACAGATATCCGAAACGGGATGACGGCTATTGTCTCGGTAAAACATCCGGATCCACGGTTTGAAGGACAGACAAAAACAAAGCTTGACAACCAGGATGCATCGAGAGCTGTTGGAAAAGTGACAGGCGAAGAGATCGTTCGGTATTTTGACCGGAATCTTGAAGTGCTGAAGAATGTTCTGGCCTGCGCAGAGAAAGCAGCTAAGATCCGGAAGACGGAAGAACGGGCAAAGACGAATCTTCTGACCCGGCAAAAGTATTCTTTCGACAGCAACGGAAAACTTGCAAACTGCGAGAGCAGAGACGCAAAAAAATGTGAGATATTCATTGTGGAAGGGGATTCTGCCGGCGGATCCGCAAAGACTGCCAGAGACCGTATGTACCAGGCCATCCTCCCGATCCGGGGGAAGATACTCAATGTGGAGAAGGCAAGTATCGACAAAGTCCTTGCCAATGCTGAGATCAAGACGATGATCAATGCCTTTGGCTGTGGGTTTTCCGAAGGATACGGAAACGACTTTGATATTACAAAACTTCGGTATGATAAGATCATCATCATGGCCGATGCAGATGTGGACGGAGCGCACATTTCCACCCTTCTGCTTACTCTTTTTTACCGCTTTATGCCGGAACTCATCTACGAGGGCCATGTATATATTGCCATGCCGCCTCTTTATAAGGCGATGCCAAAGAAGGGGAAGGAAGAGTATCTGTATGACGACAAGGCGCTGGAGAGATACCGGAAACGGCAGAGCGGACCGTTTACCCTCCAGAGATACAAAGGGCTCGGGGAGATGGATGCACAGCAGCTCTGGGAGACGACGCTGGATCCAAAGACAAGGATCTTAAAGCGGGTAGAAATCGAGGACGCCAGGATGGCGTCCAGCGTGACGGAGATGCTGATGGGAACAGAAGTGCCTCCGAGACGGACCTTTATCTATGAAAACGCCCGCGAGGCGGAGCTGGATATATAATTGTATAGAAAGAAGAAGTGAGGAAGATACATGAGCCAGAGTGAAAGAGAACAGATCATTCGGACGGAATATTCGGATGTCATGAAAAAATCGTATATCGACTACGCCATGAGCGTGATCATCTCAAGGGCGCTCCCGGATGTGAGGGACGGCCTGAAACCGGTACAGAGAAGAACGCTCTACGATATGTATGAACTTGGGATCCGTTACGACAGGCCATACCGGAAATGTGCCCGTATCGTCGGGGATACGATGGGTAAATATCATCCTCACGGGGACAGCTCCATTTATGATGCCCTTGTTGTCATGGCACAGGAATTTAAAAAAGGGATGGTACTTGTGGACGGACACGGAAATTTCGGGTCCATCGAAGGCGACGGCGCAGCTGCCATGCGATATACGGAGGCAAGGCTTGCCAAGGTTTCCCAGGAAGCGTTTCTTTCCGATCTGGACAAGGACATCGTGAACTTTGTGCCGAACTTTGACGAGACGGAGAAAGAGCCGGAAGTATTGCCGGTGCGTTTCCCGAATCTTCTCGTAAACGGTGCGGAAGGGATCGCAGTTGGAATGGCCACCAGTATTCCTACACACAACCTGGGGGAAGTGATCGATGCTGTCAAGGCCTACATGAAAAACAATGCCATCACGACAAAGCAGCTGATGAAATATATCAAAGGACCGGACTTCCCTACAGGGGGGATCGTTGTCAATCAGGATGATCTTCTTGGAATCTACGAGACCGGAACAGGAAAGATCAAGATCCGCGGAAAAGTAGAGACGGAGGAAGGAAAAGGAGGGCGCAAGCGTCTTGTGATCTCCGAGATCCCATACACAATGATCGGAAGCGGAATCGGGAAATTTTTAAACGATGTATGTGCCCTTGTGGAAACAAAGAAGACGTCGGACATTGTCGATATTTCCAACCAGTCCTCCAAAGAAGGCATCCGGATCGTCATCGACCTTAAGAAAGACGCGGATGTGGAAAATCTGAAAAATATGCTTTACAAAAAGACGAAGCTGGAGGACACGTTTGGCGTCAATATGCTGGCAGTGGCAGACGGGCGTCCGGAGACGATGGGACTTCGCAGGATCATAGAACACCATGTGGATTTCCAGTTTGAGATCGCCACGCGGAAATACCGGACCTTGCTCAGGAAAGAGCAGGAGAAGCGGGAAGTTCAGGAAGGGCTTATAAAAGCCTGTGACGTGATCGATCTGATCATCGAAATCTTAAGAGGAAGCCGCTCCGTAAAAGATGCCAAGGCTTGTCTTATGTACGGCATTACCGATTCAATCCATTTTAAGACCAAAGTGTCTGAAAAGATGGCAAAGCTGCTTTCCTTTACAGAGCGCCAGGCGACAGCGATCCTGGAGATGCGTCTTTATAAGCTGATCGGGCTGGAGATGGAAGCGCTCGTAAAAGAGCACGAAGAGACCGTGGAAAAGATCGCCAGATACGAGAAAATCCTGAATGATTACGATGAGATGTCGTCTGTCATCATCGAAGATCTGAATCGGCTGAAAAAAGAATATGCCGTAAAACGAAAGACTTCCCTGGAAAATGCTGAGGAGATCGTTTTAAAGGAAAAGAAGATCGAAGAGCAGGAAGTTGTTTTTTTGATGGACCGCTTTGGTTACGCGAAGACGGTAGACGCTTCGGTTTACGAAAGAAACAAGGAAGCGGCGGATGCGGAGAACAGGTATGTGATCCGCTGTATGAACACCGGAAAGATCTGCCTCTTTACCGGACAAGGGCGGATGCACCAGATCAAGGTTATGGATCTCCCGCACGGACGATTTCGTGATAAAGGACAGCCGGTGGACAATGTGAGCAATTTTGACAGCACGAAGGAGGACATCGTCTTTCTCGTGCAGGAAGATCTGCTCGGGGAAGAAAAGCTGCTTTTTGTCACAAAAGACGGTATGATCAAGCTGGTGGACGGAAGAGAGTTTATCGTCTCCAAAAGAACGACTGCAGCAACAAAGCTGCAGGATGAGGATGAGCTCCGGACAGTCTGTCCGATGCAGGGAGCAGACTATGTAGTTCTCCAGACTGTAAACGGATATTTCCTCCGGTTCCCGGCAGGGGAAGTGTCTGAAAAGAAAAAAGGAGCCATTGGAGTCCGGGGAATTCGGCTGCAGAAAAAAGATGAGGTGGAGGCTGCCTTCGTATTTTCCGAAGGAGAGGATATAAGGGCAGTGTACAAAGAAAAAGAAGTGGTCCTGAACCGTCTGCGCATCGGAAAGAGAGACACTCAGGGAGTAAAGCAGCGAACATAAATGATACAAACATAATAGCGAATGTAAAAAGCAATGTCTGAACAGAAAGGGCATTGCTTTTATTTTTCCCGCCTTGTAAAGAAAACTTAACAATACGGAAAGGGGCATATCACATGCTGGAATTGAAACATATCAAAAAATCGTTTGACGGCGTACCGGTTTTAAGGGATATCAACCTGGAGATCGACAGCGGGGAAATCGTGTCTATCCTCGGACCGTCAGGATGCGGTAAGACAACACTTTTGAACATCATACTTGGGTTTACACAGGCAGATGCAGGAGAAATGCGGTTTGATGAAGAAGACATCTTACATGTACCAATGGAGGAACGGGGGTTTAATATCGTATTTCAGGATTATGCTCTGTTCCCGAATTTGAATGTGCAGCAGAATGTTACATATGGACTGCGCAACAAAAAGGACATTGCGACAGCCAAGGAAGTGTCCGGCCTGATCGAACTTCTCGGTCTGAAAGAGCATCTTGGGAAAAAGATTGAGCAGCTCTCCGGCGGACAGAAACAGAGAGTTGCCCTTGCAAGGACGATGGTCATGAAGCCGAAGATCCTTCTTTTGGACGAACCGCTGAGTGCTCTCGACGGTGTGATCAAGGAATCCATCAAAAGCAAGATCAAGGAAATCGCAAGAGAGTACCATCTCACGACGATCATCGTCACACATGATCCGGAAGAGGCGCTGACACTCTCCGACAAAGTCTGCATCATGAACCAGGGGACTATCGCTCAATACGGAAGACCGGAAGATATCATCAACGCGCCGGAAGAAGAATTTGTAAAAACATTTATCCTGAAGCAGCTGGAGATAAAGAGAAACAATATCATGTCTCTGTTCCGCGATTCTGAGGCAAAAAGGTTACAGGTGGTATAAGAAGATGAAAAAAATAAAAGAAAAAGAGATAAAGGGAATATACATTGTCGCCCTCATCGTCTTTCTGGCGTTTCTGTTCGTGCCGCTGGTCGTGCTGTTTCGTCAGGCCTTGGAAGGAGACGGAGGAGTGACGCTGGCGAATTTCGGCGAGATGCTTTCACAGAAGGGATTTGGAACGGCTGTGGCAAACAGTATGTCGGTTTCTGTCACAAGTGCAGTTGCAGCCACGCTTTTGGCATTCCTTTTGGCGTACACGATCCATTACACAAATGCACCGCGTCCGTACAAGAAATTCATCCGATTGGCCGCACAGCTCCCGATGCTTTTGCCGACCATTACATACGGGTTTGCGATCATCTATTCTTTTGGAAAACAGGGGCTTTTGACAAGACTTTTCGGAAGACAGCTGTTTGACATATATGGATTCAACGGACTGGTGATCGGGTATGTCATCTACACACTCCCGGTATCTTTTATGCTTCTGTCCAACACAATGGAATACATTGACAAAAAGTTTATCGTAGTATCAAGAATCATGGGAGACAGTCCGGCAAAGACGTTCCTTCAGACGATCATAAGACCGCTTCTTGGAACATTTGCGGCATCTTTCGTACAGTGTTTTTTCCTTTGCTTTACGGATTACGGTATCCCGGAATCGGTAGGAGGAAAATTCGAAGTTGTGGCGACAGTGCTGTACAACGAAATGCTGGGAAGTATTCCGAACTTCAGCAACGGGGCGGTCGTGGCGATCATCATGCTGATCCCGTCGGTTGTCAGCATCGCTCTTTTGAAATTCCTGGAACGGTACAATATCCGGTACAACAAGATTTCTGTTGTGGAATTAAAAGAAAACAAAGTCAGGGACATCCTCTGTTCTGTGGCGACAGGAATTGTATTCCTCTGCGTGTTTGCAGTGTTTGCGGTAATCTTCATTATGCCGTTCATCGAAGAATGGCCGTACCGGGCAGTGTTCACACTGGAGCATTTCCAGTCGGTATTCCAGGACAATACCTTGACGGCAGTATATAAAAACTCACTGTTTGTGGCGTTTATGACAGCGGTGGTAGGACTTCTTCTTACATATGGATGTGCCCTTGCATCTGCAAGAAGCAATCTGAAAGGGCGCACAAAACAGGTCATTGAAAGCACCGCCCTTGTGACAAACACAGTGCCGGGGATGGTCATCGGTATCGCGTACATGCTCGTATTTTCAGGGACTTCTCTTCAGAATACGTTCATTCTGATCATCATCTGTAATACGATCCACTACTTCTCGACACCGTATTTGATGATCAAAAATGCGCTGATGAAACTGAATACATCATGGGAAGCGACGGCAAAACTGCTTGGAGATTCCTGGAGCAAGACACTTATCCGCATCATCACGCCGAATATGACATCCACACTTCTTGAAGTGTTCGGATATTATTTCGTAAATGCGATGGTAACAGTCAGTGCGGTTATCTTCATCGCAGGGGCAAAAACCATGGTCATTACGACAAAGATCAAAGAGCTGCAGTACTTCATGAAATTCAATGAGATTTTCGTACTGTCTATCTTGATCCTCTTAACAAACCTCTGTATGAAAGGGGTGCTTTACCTCCTGACAAGCAGGAAGAAAGCAGATATCAAAGTAAAAAAGGAGAAAAAAATAATGAAAATGAAAAGTGTGACAGCAATGTTTATGGCATGTATGCTTGCCGGATCCGTTTTTCTTGGAGGATGTGCAGGCGGAAATGCAGCAGCGGGGAACAGCGACGATAAAGTCATCATCTATTCCAATGCAGACGAAGAAGCGGTGGATGCGATGAAAAAAACGCTGGATGAAAATGGATATGAAAATGAGTATGTATTCCAGACATTCGGTACTTCTGAGCTTGGCGGAAAACTGATCGCGGAAGGAAAAAACCTGGAAGCAGATATGGTAACGATGAGTTCCTTCTATCTGGACAGTGCACAGGAACAGAACGAGATGTTCAAAGACCTGACATTTGATTACTCTGTGCTGAGTGAGAACGACAGTTCTTCTTTCTATGCACCGATCACAAAGCAGGAAGGAGCTATCATTGTCAACACAGAACTTTTGAAAGAAAACGGACTTGACACTCCGACATGTATCAAAGATCTTGCGGATCCGCAGTACAAAGATATGCTGTCTGTGACAGATGTAAAAGCGTCATCCACAGCATGGCTTTTGATCCAGGCCATCATAAGCGAGTACGGCGAAGATGGAGCGAAAGAAGTTCTGAAAGGAATCTACGAAAATGCAGGGGACAATATCGAAGACTCCGGATCTGCACCGCTTAAAAAAGTACGTGCAGGGGAAGTGGCAGTAGGATTTGGACTTCGCCATCAGGCTGTTGCGGACAAAGAGGAAGGACTTCCGATCGATTACGTAGATCCTGCAGAAGGAAACTTCTCCCTGACAGAATCTGTGGCTGTGCTTGACAAAGAAGACAGCAAAAAGGCAGACAAAGCAATGGAGATGGCACAGTGCATCATTGAAAACGGAAGAACAGAACTTCAGAAAACATACCCGCTTGCGATTTACGAGGGAGAAGAAAATGCATCCAACCAGTCCGCATACCCGAAGGTATATCCGGAAAAACTGACAGCCGATCTTCTCGAAAAGCGTCATGAACGTTATGCGAAGAACAACAAGATCCTGATCGAAAACCTGGCAGAGCTTGGGATCCGCCCATATGTAGGCGCCGACGTACAGGGACCGATCATCACGACATTCTATTATCCGGAACATCATCATTTTTCCTTCCAGCAGATGTATGATTACATCAAAGAACGCGGATATGCGATCTACCCGGGAAAAGTTACGGATGCAGATACTTTCCGTATCGGAAATATCGGGGAGATCTATCCGGAAGACATGGTAAAACTTACCGCCATCATTTCAGAATTTTTAAAGGAGACAAACTAAGATGAAATACGAAGCAGTTATCTTTGACTGGGCAGGCACGACGGTAGATTACGGTTGTTTCGCACCAGTACAGGCATTTATCGATGCATTTAAAGCGTTCGGTATCGAACCGACAGTAGAAGAAGTAAGAGGACCGATGGGGATGCTCAAGATCGACCATATCCGGACCATGTTGAAGGGAGAAAGGATCGCCGGACTGTGGAGAGAAAAGTATGGAAAAGACTGGACCGAGGAAGATGTCCATGCAGTCTATGAACTCAGCGAAAAGAAAATCCTCGAGATTCTGCCAAACTTTGCGGATCCGAAGCCGTACGTTGTGGAGACAGTAGAAAAACTCAGAGAAATGGGACTGAAGATCGGTTCTACCACCGGCTACACGGATGATATGATGACCATTGTTGTGCCAAAGGCGGCAGAGAATGGCTATGCGCCGGACTGCTGGTTCAGCCCGAACTCCACAGGAAATACCGGAAGGCCATATCCATATATGATTTTCCGCAACATGGAAGAGCTGAAACTTTCCGATGTACGTAAGGTCATCAAAGTCGGAGATACTGTTTCCGATATCAAAGAAGGAAAACAGGCAGGTATGGAATCTGTCGGAGTTCTGGAAGGAAGTTCTGTCCTTGGACTTTCACAAAAGGAATACGAAGCACTTTCTGACGCCGAAAAAGAAGAGAAACTCAAAGAGGCGGAGAAGACATTTATGGAAGCAGGCGCAGACTATGTGATCCGTGATATCCGTGGTTTGCTTGACATTCTTTGCAAAAATGCTTGATTTTGGCGTAAAAGAGTGTTATAGTACATATAGTTACATAAGAAATCGGCAGAAGAGTGGACGTTTCGTTCACTCTTCTTTAGTGCATGGGAAAGTTTTCAGACATGCCGGGAAAACAAGAGAAAGGATGTTGGGATTGTCAAAAAGAGAACACTATGAACAGAGAACAGAAGATCTGCTGATACCGATCCTCGAGACTCATGGATTTGAACTGGTGGATGTGGAGTACGTCAAAGAGGGAAGCACATGGTATCTGAGAGCGTACATTGATAAACCGGGCGGGATCGCCATCAATGACTGCGAGGTAGTAAGCCGCTCGCTTTCAGATGTATTAGATGAAAAAGATTTTATAGAAGACAGCTATATTCTGGAGGTTAGTTCTCCGGGACTTGGAAGACCTCTGAAAAAGGAACGGGATTTTGAGAGAAGTCTTGGAAAAGAGGTGGATATCCGGACATACCGGATGATCGACCGCCAGAAGGATTTTACAGGAACGCTGGAGAGCTATGACAAAGATTCGGTTACGATCCGGTGCGAGGACGAATCCAGCATGACCTTTGATAAAAAAGACATTGCCCTGATAAGACTGGCATTTGATTTTTAAGTTTAGGAGGAAACGAAAAAATGAGTACAGAATTAATGGAAGCACTGACAATACTCGAGCAGGAAAAAGATATCAGCAAAGAGACAATGCTGGACGCCATTGAAAATTCTCTGATGAATGCCTGCAAGAACCATTTTAAGAAAGCGGACAACATCAAAGTCGTGATGAACCGGGAGACCTGCGATTTCGCCGTCTATGCGGAAAAGACTGTAGTGGAGGAAGTGGAAGATCCGGAAGAAGAGATCAGCCTTGTAAACGCGAAGATGATGGATTCCAAATATGCGCTTGGCGATATCGTGCAGGTGCCGATCGATTCCAAATCTTTTGGCCGGATCGCGACGCAAAATGCGAAAAATCTCATCCTCCAAAAGATAAGGGAAGAAGAACGTAAAGTCGTTTACGATCAGTATTTTGAAAAAGAGAAGGATATTGTGACAGGTATCGTACAGCGGTATGTCGGCAAAAATATCAGCATCGATCTCGGGAAGGCCGATGCGATGCTCACAGAAAACGAGCAGGTAAAAGGCGAAGTGTTCCGGCCGACAGAGAGGATCAAACTGTATGTAGTGGAAGTAAAAAATACGACAAAAGGGCCAAAGATCCTTGTTTCCCGTACCCATCCGGAACTTGTAAAACGACTCTTTGAAGCAGAAGTGACGGAAGTAAAAGACGGAACAGTAGAGATCAAGAGCATCGCAAGGGAGGCAGGTTCCCGTACAAAGATCGCTGTCTGGTCCAATGATCCGGACGTAGATCCGGTGGGCGCGTGCGTCGGAATGAACGGACAGAGGGTCAACGCCGTAGTAAACGAACTGCGCGGAGAAAAGATCGACATCATCAACTGGAGCGACAACCCGGCGATCCTTATCGAAAATGCGCTGAGTCCGGCCAAAGTTATTTCAGTTGCTGCAGATCCGGATGAGAAGACAGCAAGCGTCATCGTGCCGGACTACCAGCTTTCCCTGGCCATCGGAAAAGAAGGGCAGAACGCGAGACTTGCGGCAAGACTGACAGGATATAAGATCGATATCAAGAGCGAGACACAGGCCATCGAATCCGGGGAACTTCCGGAAAACTACATGGATCTCCCGATGGAAGAGGGTGTGTACGAAGAAGATATTTACGAGGATGAGTATGATGAATAAAAAGATCCCAATGCGCAAATGTGTCGGATGCGGGGAGATGAAAAATAAAAAAGAACTTCTGCGTGTCATCCACACGAAAGAAGGGGAATTTCTCATCGATACGACAGGGAGAAAGAACGGAAGAGGAGCCTATCTGTGCTTCTCAAAAGAATGTTTTCACAAGGCAGTCAAGAGCAAAGGACTTGAGCGCTCCTTTAAACAGGCGATACCAAAAGAGGTATACGAGGAGCTGGAAAAGGAGATGGAACAGATTGAAACAAGATAAGATCCTGTCTCTGTTAAGTCTTGCCACAAAAGCCGGAAGGACAAAGAGCGGCGGGTTTCAGACAGAGCAGGCAGTAAAAACAGGGACAGCGTTCCTGGTCATTGTGACAGAAGATGCATCGGAGAATACAAAGAAAAAATTCCGGAATATGTGCAGCTTCTACGAAGTGCCAATCTATTTTTATGGAGATAAAGATACCTTGGGGCATGCAATGGGAAAAGAATTCCGCACCTGCACGGCGGTTATCGACGCCGGGTTTGCGGACGGACTGAGAAAACAGCTTGAAACGAAAGAAAAAGAAATTGCATATAGGAGGTAGATTGATGTCAAAAGTGCGAGTACATGAATTAGCAAAAGAAATAGATAAAACGAGCAAGGAAATAATGGATTACCTGAAAGCGGGCGGGGCTGATATCAAAAGTCATATGAGTTTTCTGACCGAAGGACAGGTAGAAGATGTAAAGAAAAAATTTGCATCCGGAAGCCGTCAGGCAGAAGCACCAAAGAAGAAAACCATTGTGCAGGTGTTCCGACCACAGAACACACAGGGGGGACAGAGACGCCAGGGTGGCAGAAATGCCCAGAGAACCAATGGAGCTGCACAGGCAGGGAAGACAGGAATGGAGAAAGAGACAGGAAAGAAAGAGATGAATGCTCAGGAGAGAGGACGTGACGGAAGCCGTCAGGGAAGAGATTTCCGCAATGACCGAAACCGTTCCGACAGAAGAGAACAAAGAGGAGAAGGACGTGACGGAGGCCGTGGAGGAAGAGATTTCCGCGGAGAAGGAAACCGTCCGGACAGAAGAGAGCAAAGAGGAGAAGGACGTGACGGAGGCCGTGGAGGAAGAGATTTCCGCGGGGAAGGAAACCGTTCTGAAAGAAGAGGGGACAGACGCGACGGAGGCCGCCAGGGAAGAGGAGACCGCGACGGAAGAAACAACGGACCGTCTATTCCGGCACCGATGGTGGTAGAACAGAAGCCGCAGAGAAAGGCATCAAAAGACAATTACAAAAAGAAAGAATATGACCGTGACGAAGAGCGGGAAGGAAAGATGAGCCAGAAGCCGGGCAGAGGCAAGAAAAACAACATGCCGGTAATGGAAAAACCGCAGCCGAAACAGGAAAAACAGGAAGAACAGATCAAGCAGATCACGATCCCTAAGATGCTGACGATCAAAGAACTGGCGGACGCCATGAAGATCCAGCCATCAGCTATCGTGAAGAAACTGTTCCTTCAGGGCAAGATCGTGACAGTAAACCAGGAGATCGATTTCGCCACAGCAGAAGAGATCGCAATGGAATTTGACGTGCTGTGCGAACAGGAAGAAGAAATCGATGTGATCGAAGAGCTCTTAAAAGAGGAAGAAGAGGACGAAAAGAAGATGAAGAAACGTCCGCCGGTAGTCTGTGTCATGGGGCACGTAGACCACGGAAAAACTTCCCTTTTGGATGCGATTCGTGACACGAATGTGACGGACAGGGAAGCTGGAGGAATTACCCAGCATATCGGTGCGTCAGTTGTCAATATTAATGGAGAAAGCATCACATTCCTTGATACGCCTGGTCACGAAGCATTCACAGCCATGCGTCTGAGAGGAGCATGCTCCACAGATATCGCAGTTCTTGTCGTGGCTGCCGACGATGGTGTCATGCCGCAGACAGTGGAAGCCATCAATCACGCGAAGGCAGCGGGTGTAGAGATCGTCGTTGCCATCAACAAGATCGACAAGCCAAGCGCCAATATAGAACGTGTAAAACAGGAACTCACAGAATACGAGCTGATTCCGGAAGACTGGGGCGGAAGTACTATTTTTGTTCCGGTATCTGCCCACACAAAAGAAGGAATTTCAGAACTTCTGGAAATGATCCTTCTCACAGCAGAAATGATGGAGCTCAAAGCAAATCCAAACAGGAGAGCGAGAGGTCTTGTCATCGAAGCACAGCTTGACAAAGGAAAAGGACCGGTGGCTACTGTTCTCGTACAGAAAGGAACGCTCCGGATCGGAGATTCCATTGCTGCAGGATCTGCATACGGAAAAGTCCGTGCCATGATGGATGACAAGGGAAGACGTGTCAAAGAAGCAGGACCGTCCACGCCGGTAGAGATCCTCGGATTCAGCGATGTACCGAATGCAGGCGAAGTCTTTGTGGGATGCAAAAATGAAAAAGAAGCGAGAAACTTTGCAGAGACATTCATCTCTCAGAACCGTGTGAAGATGCTGGAAGAGACAAAGTCCAGAATGTCTCTGGACGATCTGTTCAGCCAGATCCAGGAAGGAAACTTAAAGGAACTTAACATTGTGGTAAAAGCCGATGTTCAGGGCTCCGTGGAGGCGATGAAGCAGAGTCTTCTGAAACTTTCCAACGAGGAAGTGGTTGTGAAGATCATTCACGGCGGAGTAGGAGCCATCAACGAATCAGACGTGATGCTTGCATCCGCATCCAACGCCATCATCATCGGATTCAACGTCCGCCCGGATGCGGCGGCAAAAGAGTCCGCAGAACGGGAAAATGTGGATGTACGTCTCTACCGTGTCATCTACAATGCGATCGAGGATGTAGAAGCGGCCATGAAGGGTATGCTGGATCCGGTATTCGAAGAGAAGGTACTCGGACACGCAGAAGTTCGCCAGACATTCAAGGCGTCAGGAGTCGGAACCATTGCAGGATCTTATGTGCTTGACGGCGTGTTTGAGAGAGACTGTTCTGCGCGTATTGTCCGTGATGGCATTGTGATCTTTGAAGGAAAACTGGCATCTCTGAAACGTTTTAAAGATGACGTCAAAGAAGTAAAAGCAGGATACGAATGTGGTTTCGTATTTGAGAAATTCAATGATATCAAGGAAGGCGACCAGGTAGAAGCCTTCAAGATGGTAGAAAAACCAAGATAGGAAGAGGAATATGAGAAAAAACAGTATTAAAAATACAAGGATCAATTCCGAAGTCCAGCATGAACTTTCCAACATTCTGCGCGGGGGTCTTAAGGATCCCCGGATTGCGGAATTTACATCTGTCGTTGCGGTGGAAGTGGCGCCGGATCTGAAGACATGTAAGGCGTATATCAGCGTTCTCGGGGACGAGGAGGCACAAAAAGACACGCTGAAAGGACTGAAAAATGCGGAAGGCTACATCCGCAGGGAGCTGGCCAGGACACTGAATCTGCGGAATACGCCGGAGATCCGTTTTATCCTGGATCAGTCCATCGAGTACGGTGTAGCCATGTCAAAAATGATCGATGATGTAACAAGAGGTCAGAATCAAGAGGATGAATAAAATGCTGAATTTGGATGAAATACTGGCAGGTGCAAAGACCGTCGGTATCGCAGGACATGTGCGGCCGGACGGTGACTGCTGCGGATCCTGCCTTGCGCTTTGTCAATATATCTGCAGCTATTATCCGCAGATCAAAGCGGATGTGTATCTGGAAGAGATACCAAATTCGTTCCGGTTCCTGAAAGGAGCTGACCGTATCCGGCACGAGGCTTCCGAAGATCAGACATACGATGTGTTTTTTGCGCTGGACTGCGGAGATGCAAAACGGCTTGGGTTTGCTGAATGCCTGTTTGAACATGCAGGACAGACAGTATGTATTGATCACCATGTGAGCAATCAGATGTTTGCTGATCACAATGATATCGAGCCGGACGCAAGCTCCACATCGGAACTTGTCTACAACCTGATGGAAAAGGAACGCATCACGAAAGAGATCGCAGAAGCACTCTATCTCGGAATCGTCCATGATACCGGAGTGTTCCAGTATTCCTGCACAAAGCCTTCCACCATGGAAGCGGCGGCAGAACTTCTGAGAAAAGGAATCCATGCATCCGAGATCGTGGAAAAAACGTTTTATGAAAAAACATACGAGCAGAATCAGGTACTCGGAAAAGCTCTCCTTGAGAGTATCCGTCTTATGGACGGCCAGGTTATCTTTTCTTATATTACGAAGGCCAGCATGGAATTTTTTGGGGTAAAGGCAAAAGATCTGGAAGGGATCGTAAGCCAGCTTCGGCTCACGAAAGGCGTGGAAGTGGCAGTCTTTCTCTATGAGCTCCAGAAAGGCGAATTTAAAGTCAGCCTTCGTTCCAAACAGAAGGTAGACGTGAGCAAAGTGGCACAGTATTTTGGAGGCGGCGGCCATGTCAGGGCAGCAGGTCTGACGATGCGTGGGACAGCACATGATGTGATCAACAATGTCATGCGTCTGATCGCTCCGCAGCTGGAGGATGAGACAGCATGATCGACGGTATCATCAATGTAAGAAAAGAAAAAGGATTTACTTCCCACGATGTGGTAGCGAAACTTCGCGGGATCACACGCCAGAAAAAGATCGGGCATACAGGGACGCTTGATCCGGATGCCACAGGTGTCCTTCCGGTGTGTTTTGGAAAAGCTACGAAGCTGTGCGACATGCTCACGGAGAAAGAAAAAGCGTACGAGGCAGTGCTGCTTTTGGGAAAGACGACAGATACCCAGGACATCTCGGGAGAAGTGAAAAAAGAGTGCTCTGTGGAGGGAATCACGCAAGATCAGGTTCGGGAGACAATTCTCTCCTTTGTCGGGGAGTACGACCAGATCCCTCCGATGTACTCTGCGCTCAAAGTCAATGGGAAAAAACTCTACGAACTGGCGAGGGAGGGCGTGGAGATTGAGAGAAAACCGAGAAAAATCCAGATCCACCGTATTGAGATCCGTGAAATCAACCTTCCGGAAGTACGGTTTGAAGTCTGGTGCTCCAAGGGCACATATATACGGACCCTCTGTAATGATATCGGAGAGAAGCTCGGATGCGGGGGATGTATGTCCTCACTCATCCGGACAAAATCCGGAATTTTTACCCTGGAAGAGAGCAAAAGCCTTGATGAGATCGAGACATGCGTACGGGAAGGAAGGATTGAAGAAATTCTAGTACCGATAGACGCGATGTTCCCGGATGTGCCAAAGGTATTTGTAAAAGAAGGGGAGGAAAAAAGCGTATACAACGGAAACGCATTGACGAAAAGACAGCTGGAAGAAAACACAATGCCTCAGAGCCAGGAGCGGATCCGTGTATACCAAAAAGACGGTCTGTTTCTTGCGCTGTACCGCTATGACAGCAAAGAAAACAGATACAAGGTAGAAAAAATGTTTTACAGTCCCAGACAGCAATAGGACAGCGGGGCATGGAAATGAGGAAAGAACATGCAATATATTACAGGATTGGAACAGTACAAAGAAAAAGCCGGATCCGCCGTCACACTCGGGAAGTTTGACGGACTTCACCGCGGACACAGAAAACTTGTGGAACGGGTTATGGAACATGTGGAAGAGGAGACGGATCTAAAAAGTGTTGTTTGTTTTTTCGATATGACGGAATTTAAAGCGAGAATGCATCTGGATGGGAAAAAGCTGATGACGAATGCGGAAAGGGCGTTTCGCCTGGAAAACAGAGTGGACTATCTGGTAGAATGTCCCTTCCTTTCCGTCAAGGAGATGGAGGCAGAGCAATTTATTGAGCAGATTTTATGCGGGGTCTTCCATGCAAAATATATCGTGGTTGGAGAGAATTTCCGTTTTGGACATGAGCGGCGCGGCGATACGGAGATGCTGAAGAAGTATGCAAAAAAGTACGGCTATACGATCGAAGTGATGGAAAATGAGATGTACGGTTCCCGCGTTGTGAGCAGTACATATGTGAGGGAAGTGATGAAGACAGGGGACATGTATCTTGTCAACCGTCTTTTGAGTTACCCGTATACGATTGCCGGCACTGTTGTAAAAGGGGATCAGCAAGGCAGGGAGATGGGCAGCCCGACGATGGATATCATCCCGTGTGAAGAAAAGATCCTGCCGCCAAAAGGCACATATATCTGTAAGATCCGAAGCGGCGGCGACTGGTATCAGGGTGTGTGCAATATCGGGACCAAACCGACGGTTGCTCAGAATGAGGAGCGCACGCTTTCCGCCCATTTTTTCTGCTATGAAGAGAAAGAAGAAGTATATGGGCGGGAGATCATCGTTCAGCTTTACCAGTATCTGCGTCCGGAGAGAAAATTTGCGGATGTCCATGCATTGAAAAACCAGATACAGGACGATATCCGGGAAGGAAAACGATATTTTATCCAGGTTGCCAACAGGGGAAGAAACCGGTAAG
This sequence comes from Sellimonas sp., assembly GCF_047234585.1. Taxonomy (NCBI): domain Bacteria; kingdom Bacillati; phylum Bacillota; class Clostridia; order Lachnospirales; family Lachnospiraceae; genus Sellimonas; species Sellimonas sp. The sequence continues at coordinate 55,691 of NZ_JBKSWG010000002.1, forward strand.
AAAAGAATTGACAATAGAAGGGTACTTTGCTATAATGGCTAAGTGTGAGTAAGCCGATATCCAGTGGATGGAAGACTCCGACCACCGCCTGATATCCGGCGTTTGAAATAAAAGAAGGAGGATACAAACATGATTTGTAAAGACAAGAAAGCAGCGATCATCGCTGAATACGGAAGATGCGAAGGAGATACAGGATCTCCGGAAGTACAGGTAGCACTGTTGACAGCAAGAATCAATGAATTAACAGAACATTTCAAAGCTAATCCAAAGGATCATCACTCCAGAAGAGGTCTTTTGAAAATGGTAGGTCAGAGACGTGGTCTTCTTGCATATTTAAAGAAAAAAGATATCGAAAGATACCGTTCTTTGATTGAAAGATTAGGACTTAGAAAATAGTCACTGTGAGAAAGAGGACGGAAAAAACTCCGTCCTCATTTTTTCTGCGGTTCATGGGTAACCGGGAAAAACGGTATAAAAAGGGGAAGAAACACCGAGACCACTGAAAAGCAAATCAGGAAGGCGCTGACTGGTTTTTCAGTAGTTTCGGGATTCTCCGCATATGCCGTACGAACAAAAAGAAAGGAAAAGGAGAATCAGAATGTACAAGACATTTGAGATGGAACTCGCCGGACGTACTCTCAGAGTCGATATCGGACGAGTGGCAAAACAGGCAAATGGTGCAGCGTTTATGCACTATGGCGAGACGACCGTATTATCCACAGCTACGGCTTCTGAAAAGCCGAGAGAAGGGATTGATTTCTTCCCGCTCAACGTGGAATACAATGAAAAACTTTACGCAGTAGGAAAGATTCCTGGCGGTTTCAATAAGAGAGAAGGAAAAGCGTCTGAAAATGCGATCCTGACGGACCGCGTGATCGACAGACCGATGCGTCCGCTTTTCCCGAAAGATTACAGAAATGATGTGACACTGGAAAACCTCGTGCTCTCTGTAGACCAGGACTGCAGCCCGGAACTTACGGCAATGCTTGGTTCCGCCATCGCTGTGGCGATCTCAGATATCCCGTTTGATGGTCCGACTGCATCCACTCAGGTAGGGCTTGTGGACGGAGAACTCGTGTTCAACCCGACTGCAGCACAGAAAGCAGCTTCTGATATGCAGCTCACTGTCGCTTCCACAAGAGAAAAAGTTATCATGATCGAAGCGGGAGCAAACGAAGTTCCGGAAGATAAGATGCTGGAAGCGATCTTTGCCGCTCACGAAGTGAACCAGAAGATCATCGCTTTTATCGATACTATCGTGGCAGAATGCGGAAAACCGAAGCATGAATACGAAAGCTTTGCAGTGCCGGAAGAACTGTTCCAGGCCATCAAAGAGATCGTTCCTCCGGAAGAGATGGAAGAAGCTGTATTTACAGATGATAAACAGACAAGAGAAGAAAATATCCGCAAGATCCAGGACAGACTGGAAGAAGTATTTGCAGAAAACGAAGAGTGGCTGCCGCGTATCGGGGAAGCACTCTATCAGTATCAGAAAAAGACTGTGCGCAAAATGATCCTGAAAGATCACAAACGTCCAGATGGAAGAGCTATCGACCAGATCCGCCCGCTGGCAGCAGAAGTAGATCTGATTCCTAGAGTGCATGGTTCTGCTATGTTCACAAGAGGACAGACTCAGATTTGCAACATTACCACACTGGCTCCGCTTTCTGAGGCACAGAAGGTGGACGGGCTGGATGAAGCAGAAACGTCCAAACGTTATATGCATCACTACAATTTCCCGTCCTACTCTGTAGGAGAGACAAAACCGTCCAGAGGACCAGGACGCCGTGAGATCGGACATGGAGCGCTTGCAGAGCGTGCGCTTGTGCCGGTACTGCCGACAGAGGAAGAATTCCCGTATGCGATCCGTACGGTTTCCGAGACATTTGAGTCCAACGGATCTACTTCTCAGGCCAGCGTCTGCGCATCCAGTATGTCACTTATGGCGGCTGGTGTTCCGATCAAGAGTGCTGTTGCCGGAATTTCCTGCGGTCTTGTGACAGGAGATACAGATGATGACTATATCGTGCTCACAGACATCCAGGGACTGGAAGACTTCTTTGGGGATATGGACTTCAAGGTAGCAGGAACACACAAAGGTATCACTGCGATCCAGATGGATATCAAGATTCACGGACTGACAAAACCGATCATCGAGGAAGCCATCGCCCGCACACGTAAGGCGAGACTTTACATCATCGATGAAGTTATGAACAAAGCCATCTCCGAGCCGAGACCGGAAGTGGGCAAATATGCGCCGAAGATCATTCAGATGAACATTGATCCGCAGAAGATCGGCGATGTGGTAGGCCAGAGAGGAAAGACGATCAACGCTATCATCGAGAAGACAGGCGTGAAGATCGATATTACCGATGATGGAAGCGTATCCATCTGCGGAACAGATAAAGAGATGATGGATGAAGCAAAACGCCTCATTACGATCATCGTCACGGACTTCGAAGCAGGACAGGTACTGGAAGGAACAGTCGTGAGCATTAAAGACTTTGGCGCGTTCCTCGAGTTTGCACCTGGAAAAGAAGGAATGGTTCACATTTCAAAAATCTGCAAACGCCGCATCGAACACGTGGAAGAGGTTCTGACGCTGGGAGACAGAGTAAAGGCAGTGTGCCTTGGAAAAGACAAGATGGGAAGAATCAGTTTCAGCATCAAAGACGTGGCAGAAGAGAATAAATAATCATAAAGATACGGCGCGGAATATCTCCGCGCCGTTTTTTGAACCGTTTTGCCTGTAAATCGGGAGTACCATGATTCTTTATATAAAGTAAAATGAAAAAAGGAGAGGAGAAAAGAGAGATGGGAGAACAGATCAGAAGATCCTGTGTTGATTGTGCAGTGACCGAATGTGAGAGAAAAACGGCGAAATATCCGTCGTTTTGCATGACATCTTCCCTGGATGAGGAAGTCTTAAAAGAGGCCATGGCATGCTATGAAGAGCCGGAGAATAAAAAGGCGGCCATCGCGGCGGCACAGGTGGAATACGAAGGGTACCTGAAGAAGACCCGTGTGGAAGAGATCGTGGAATTTGCACGGAAAATGAAGGTAAAAAAGATAGGGATCGCTACCTGTGTGGGACTGATTCGGGAGAGCAGGACACTGGCAAAAATTTTGAGAAGCCATGGATTTGAAGTGGTAGGCGTGGCCTGCAAAACCGGAGCCGTGGATAAAGTCTCTGTCGGCATACCGAAAGAATGTGAAGCCATCGGCTGCCACATGTGCAATCCGATCCTTCAGGCCAAAGTACTGAATCACGAAAAGACGGATCTGAACGTTGTCGTGGGACTCTGTGTGGGACACGACAGTTTGTTTTACAAATACTCTGAAGCGCTTACGACAACGGCAGTCACAAAAGACCGTGTGACTGGGCACAACCCGGCGGCAGTTCTCTACACGGCCGAGTCTTATTACAAAAGACTCTGGCAGGATACAGAACAGAAAGAAACAGAATAAGACAGCAGCTGCCAGGGAACATGGTTTTGCCAGCCCTGGCAGCCGCTGTCTTTATGCATATCTGCTACAATATCCGGTAGTATGGGCAGATGTCTTCGTAATGCCCGTCTTTCATTCGAAATCCTCCAGGAATGACGCCAAGAGGTACGAAGCCGACGCGCTCGTACAGATGACGGGCATGGATATTGGACGAAACGACAGCATTAAACTGCATGACCCGAAAGCCGCGCCGCTTCCCCTGTTCCAGAGAGTGGAGGACCAGCTTCTCCCCGATATGGAGTCTGCGGAACCTGGAATCAACAGCATAACTTGCATTGCACAAATGTCCGCACCTGCCTATGTTATTGGGATGCAGAATGTACATACCGCAGATTTTCCCCGTATCCGTATCCTCCGCTACGCCGCAGTCGGTCTGTTCAAGAAAGAAGGCCGGTCCGGTCTCTTCTGTCAGAAAGTCTTCCTGTGGAAAGGCAACGCCGTCTTCCACCACTTCATTCCAGATCCGGATCATTTCCGGTATGTCTTTTTCGTGATACATACGCACTTGAATTGTCATAATATGTTCCTTTCTCGCTATAAGAGTCTGAAATTTTACATTTTCTGTATTCATTATAATCCAGCACCGCAGAATCCGGCAAGTAGTATCATTCGGTTTTCAACATGAAAAGGACAGGAATATTTCCTCATGGTTCACATACAATGATGTAAAAGGTGGTGGACAAACATGACAAAAAAAGAAGAGATCTACGGCATCCTGCCATGCGGTATCCGGGATGCTCTTGAAAAAGAAAATCTTGATTTCGGCGCTGTGACGGAAATCTGTATCCGTGCAGGAAAACCGATCTATGTGAACGCAGGAGGGCGGGAGATTCGGACAGGCTATCTGCCCGGGAAGGAGGAGCTAAAAGATATATTGAATTATATGAGTCGTTATTCTCCCTATGCTTTTGAAGAAGAAATGCGAAAAGGCTTTCTGACCATCGAAGGAGGACACAGAGTAGGAATTGCGGGTAAGGCGATCACAGAGAAAGACAAAGTAAAAAATATCCGGTACATATCCTCCGTTCACATAAGAGTTGCACATGAAGTAAAAGGCTGTGCAGACACAGTGCTTCCGCGGATCGCAAGGCAGAAGGAACTTTGCCACACACTTATTATCTCCCCGCCCGGCTGCGGAAAAACGACGCTTTTGCGGGATGTGATCAGACAGATATCAGATGGGAATCATGTGATCCGGGGATGTACAGTAGGGGTTGTGGATGAACGGTCTGAGATTGCGGGATGTTATATGGGTATCCCGCAGAACGATATCGGCCTTCGGACCGATGTGCTGGACGCCTGTCCGAAAGCAGAAGGGATGATCATGATGATCCGGTCCATGGCTCCTCGGGTAGTGGCTGCAGATGAGATCGGAACGACAGAGGATGTAAGGGCTATCGAATATGCAATGCACTGCGGATGCCGGATATTGGCCACAGTTCATGGAAGTTCTTTTGAGGAGGTAAGGTGCAAACCGGAGATCGGAAGACTTCTCCGGGACGAACGGTTTGAACGCTACGTTGTACTCAAAAAAGAAGAGACGCCAGGACAGATAGCCGGTGTGTATGACAGGCAGGGCAAACCATGTATGTAAAAATCGTCGGGGCTTCACTGATCCTTGTATCGTCCGCAGCCATGGGGATGAATTACGGGAGAAATCTGAGAATTCATCTGGAAGAACTCAGATATTTAAGACAGATTTTTCTGATGCTTGCAGGGCAGTTAAAATACACAAAAGAACCTCTTCCGGATGTGTTCTTGGAGACTGCGGTAAGAGTAAAACAGCCGTATGCAGGATTTTTCCGTGAAGTATACAAGGCATTCGACCGTCAGAGGACGGTAAATTTTCCGGCGTGGTTTCAGGAGGAGGCAAAAAAGTGCCTTGAAAGCTACCGAAAAGAAAAGCGGCTCACAGAAGAAGAGTGGGACCTTTTTCTTTCCCTTGGAGAGCAGACCGGATATATGGATGTGGAGATGCAGATTGGGATGCTGCTATCCGGAGTCGAAGACTGGGACAGAAAGATCCGAAAAACAGAAGAAGAGATCGGGCCCAAACAGCGGATCGGGAATTGCCTGGGTGTACTCCTGGGCGTGTTTCTGACCGTTTTATTTTTCTGACAGAAGAAAGGGAAGGAAGTGCGTATGAGTGTCAGTTTGATTTTTAAGATTGCGGCTGTGGGTATATTGGTATCCGTCCTGAGCCAGGTGCTCAAACACAGTGGACGGGAAGAGCAGGCGTTTTTGACAAGCCTTGCAGGGCTGATCCTTGTTTTGATCTGGATCGTACCGTATATATATGATCTTTTTGAAACGATGCGGAATCTGTTTTCCCTGTGACGGCAGAAAGGAGGAGCCTATGACGATGATGCAGGCAGCGGCAGCAGCGGTATGTGCCGCACTGCTGGCGATGCAGTTTAAAGGACAAAAGGGCGAATATGGGATCTATATCAGTATTGCGGCCGGGATGGTCATCTGCTTTGGTATCCTTTCGAAACTTTCCGCCATCCTGGATACGATCCGTGAGATCGGTTCGATGATCCGGATCGAGGGTTCCTATCTGGCCATTTTGCTCAAGATGCTGGGGATCACGTACGCGGCGGAGTTTGCCTCCAATATCTGCCGGGACTGCGGAAACCAGACGCTGGCGGTTCAGATCGAGCTGTTTGGGAAACTTGCCGTGCTTGTCCTGAGCATGCCTATCCTTCTCGCGCTGCTAAAGACGGTCCAGGCATTTCTGACATAATGAGAAAAAAGAGATGGTTTCTTCTTGCAGTTATCTGCTTTTTTGTATGGGCGGGGGCAATCCACACGGAGGCGGCGCCGCAAGAAGAAACGACGACAAAGCAAGAAGAGGCGGCAAGTGAGGAGATTCTAAAAGAATTTGACTTTGACGAAGTGGACAGGATGCTTTCGGATATTTTCCCTGAGGAGTCGGTTTCTTTCGAGGATCTTGTAAAGACGCTGACAGACGGAGATTTTTCCGGGTTTGTCCATCTGATCTTTTCAGGGATCCGTACAGGTACATTTTCCGTTCTGAGGGACAACCGGGAGGCCATCGTACATATCCTCGTGATCGCGATGATAGCGGCTGTATTTGTAAATTTTTCTCATATCTTTACAAACCGACAGGTGGCAGAGACCGGATTTTTGATATTGTATCTTCTGCTCATCACGATTCTTTTGAAATCCTTTGGGATCATGATCGACTCCATCGACGGGAGCCTCAAAGTCCTGAAAGATTTCATGAAAGTGCTGTGTCCGCTCTATTTTCTGGCCACGGCATTTTCTACCGGAAGTACGACGTCAGTACTATTTTACAATCTGATGCTCATTCTCATCTATCTGGTTGAGACGGTAATTCTTCATATCATCCTGCCGATGATCCATGTGTATATGATGATCCGGATTTTGGACCATCTTTCTCCGGAACCATATCTGACAAGGTTCGGGGAGCTGCTGGATATGATCGTACGGTGGATACTCAAGACGATGCTGATCTGTGTCGCCGGAATCAATGTCATGCAGGGCCTCATCAGTCCAGCTATGGATGCGGTGCGCCGCAGCGGGATACAAAAAGGGCTTGAGGCGATACCGGGGGTGGGAGGAGCGCTTGGAGGGATGACAGACGTGATTTTGTCTTCCGTCGTACTGATCCGGAACGGGATAGGGGCGGTGGGAGCAGTCGTATGCGTCGTCATCTGTGCGGTGCCGATCCTCCAGATCGGAATGATGACGCTGATTTATAAACTGATCGCTGCAGTGGCGGAACCAGTGTCTGATAAAAGGATCGTCTCCTGCATCGCCAGTACAGGAGACGGGGCAGTGCTGCTTTTGAAGACCGTCTACACAAGCGCGGTACTGTTTCTCTTGACCATCGTCGTAGTAGCGGCATTTGGGGCATAGGAGGGGCCATGCTGACATATATATATGATTGGATAAGGAATCTTGCGTTTTATCTCATATTGATAACCGTGATTCTGCAGATGATTCCGGATTCCGTTTACAAAAAATACATCCGTTTTTTTACCGGGCTTGTGCTGATCCTGATGCTGGCAGAGCCGGTCATGCAGGGATTTCACCTCAAAAGTGAATTTGAGCAGATATTCCGCAGCGTGACATACCGGCAGGAAGCACGGGAGATCGAACAAGCAGCCGAATATTTCCGGGAAGCAGAGGAGGGATATCTTGAATGGCAAAATGACGTGGATCACGAAATTTCTGAAAAATCCGAAAATTCCAGCCAAGAATAGATGGCTTATCCTGTTCCTTTTCGGGCTTCTGATTCTTGTGATCGCGATGCCGGTGTCCGATCCCAAGAGTACGAAGACAGAATCCGGGGAAAGCAGAAGCACAGAAAGGACGACACAGGATGCTTACGCGGCCACGGTAGAGAGAAAGCTGACATCCATGCTCTCAGATATCGAGGGGGCTGGAAAAGTGAAAGTCATGATAACGTTGTCCTCTTCGTCAGAAAAAGTCGTGGAGAAAGATGTGGAGACCGGCAAAGAGGAAGGGAGAACGACCACGAGAGAGGAAACTGTCTATTCGGATGATTCCGGTCAGGGACAGGTGCCCTACGTGACAAAAGAGCTGAGCCCGGATATTGAGGGCGTCGTAGTTATTGCAGAAGGGGGAGAAAAACCGGTGGTGGTACAGAATATCACGGAGGCCGTGCAGGCATTATTCGGTGTGGAGTCACATAAGATTAAGGTAGTAAAGATGAAACAGTAAAAGCAGGAGGGATGACTGTGAAAAGATTATTCAAGAAAAACCAGATCGTAGTGACTGCCCTTGCGCTGATGATCGCGGCGGCTGGGTATTTAAACTACTCGGGGAAATTGTTCCCGGACAAGGAGAAGGAGGAAACACAGCAGGCAAACGCGGAACTTCTTGATATTTCGGATGAAGACGCCTCTCAGACTTCCGGGGATATCGAAAGCCTGGATCAGGACGCAGAGACGACGGACGGGGAAGTGGAAGGCAATCCTGGGGAGGCTGTGCTGACAAGCGGGGAAGTGAAAAATACGGTGGCACAGGCGAAGGTTTCCAGAGAGCAGGTGCGTGCAAAGAACAAGGAGACACTTCAAAGCATCATTGACAGCACGAGCGTTTCCGATGCCCAGAAAGAAGATGCCATTCAGCAGATGCTGGATCTCACAAAGATCGCAGAGCAGGAGTCGGCTGCAGAGACACTCCTGGCATCCAAAGGCTTCAGTGAGACGGTAGTCACAGTCAGTGACGGAAAAGTGGATGTCGTCGTGGGAAATGTGGAAATGACAGATGCCAACAGGGCGCAGATCGAGGATATCGTGACGAGAAAAACAGGAGTTTCTCCGGAAAACATCATTATCTCTCCGATACATAAGGATGCCACCAAAGACAGCACGGGCGACAGCAAAGAAGAGAGTCAGGAAAGCACAAAAGAAGAGTAAAATCATTGCAGAAGTGCCGGAGGATATGTTAAAATAAAATACTGTGCCGGAACGCAAGCTTTGTTCACGGCGAATATGAAAAATACAGGAGAATATCATGTCAAATATTACAGATGAAATCAGAAAGCGGAGGACATTCGCGATCATTTCCCACCCGGACGCCGGGAAGACAACGTTGACAGAGAAATTTTTATTATATGGAGGAGCCATCAACCAGGCTGGTTCCGTCAAAGGAAAAGCTACGGCAAAACATGCCGTGTCAGACTGGATGGAGATCGAGAAGGAGAGAGGGATCTCCGTCACTTCGTCCGTGCTTCAGTTTAATTACGGAGGGTACTGTATCAATATCCTGGACACACCGGGACATCAGGATTTCTCCGAGGACACATACCGTACATTGATGGCTGCCGACTCTGCAGTGATGGTCATCGACGCATCAAAAGGGGTGGAGGCGCAGACAAGAAAGCTTTTCAAAGTCTGTGTCATGCGCCGCATCCCGATATTTACTTTCATCAACAAGATGGACCGGGAGGCCATGGACACCTTTGAACTTCTGGACGATATAGAGAAGGAGCTTGGGATCGCCACCTGCCCGGTCAACTGGCCGATCGGGTCCGGGAAAGCGTTCCGCGGTGTGTATGACCGAAATGAAAAGGAAATCGAGCTTTTCTTCGACACAAAGAAGGGGACAACGACAGGGGAAGTAAAGAAGATTGCCCTTGACGATCCGCAGGCAGATTCCTATATGGACGCAGATCAGAAAGAACAGCTCATAGGGGAGATCGAACTTCTCGATGGAGCCAGCGCTGAGTTTGACCAGGAGCTTGTAAGCAAAGGGGAGTTGTCGCCGGTATTTTTCGGTTCCGCTCTGACAAATTTCGGTGTAGAGACATTTCTTCAGCATTTCCTGAAGATGACGACTTCTCCGCTTCCGAGAAAGTCTGATAAAGGCGAGATCGATCCGATGAAGGAGAAGGATTTCTCCGCATTTGTATTCAAGATTCAGGCAAATATGAACAAGGCACACCGGGACAGGATTGCTTTCATGCGCATTTGTTCCGGAGAGTTTGATGCGGGGATGGATGCGTTTCATATCCAGGGACAGAAGAAAGTCCGCCTCTCACAGCCTCAGCAGATGATGGCAAGTGAGCGCAAGATGATCGAGAAAGCGTACGGAGGAGATATCATCGGGATCTTTGATCCGGGCATCTTTTCCATTGGAGACACGATTACCACATCGCCGGAGAAGTTTGCCTATGAAGGCATCCCGACATTTGCGCCGGAACACTTTGCCAGAGTGCGCCAGGTAGACACTATGAAGCGGAAGCAGTTTATCAAAGGGATCAACCAGATTGCCCAGGAAGGAGCAATCCAGATTTTTCAGGAATTCAACACCGGGATGGAGGAGATCATCGTGGGAGTCGTGGGAGTTCTGCAGTTTGATGTCCTGAAATACAGGCTCAAAAATGAGTACAACGTGGACATCATCCTGGAAAATCTTCCGTATGAGCATATCCGATGGATTGAAAACGAAGAGATCGATATGGATCGGCTGAGCGGAACTTCGGATATGAAGAAAATCAAAGACCTCAAAGGAAGACCGCTTCTTCTGTTTGTCCACGAATGGAGTATCCGTATGACATTGGAGCGAAACGAAGGACTGAAACTTTCTGAGTTCGGGCGCTCTTAAGAAAAGATTCAAAAAGATTTCAGGAAGAGTTCTGAAAGATTCTGCCCCTTACCCTTGTAACACGTATGTTCTTTTGGTATAATAAATGCAGTATTTACCGATGCTACGGATAACCCGGGATAAGGAGGTTTGAGATATGGGAAAAGAAGAAAGAGGAGCTTACACGATTCAGGATGAAGAACTGGGACAGGTTCAGATTGCTGACGAAGTGGTGGCGATCATAGCAGGGCTTGCAGCGATGGAAGTAGACGGTGTCTCTTCTATGGCAGGCACATCCACGCGAGATCTGCTCAGCAAGCTTGGCAAGAAGAATCTGGCAAAAGGTGTGAGAGTAGACGTCCTGGACGGAGTCGTTACCGTTTCCCTTGCTTTGAATTTGCGGTTTGGCAAAAACATCATGGAAGTATCATCCAAAGTACAGGAAAAGGTAAAGACAGCTATTGAGAATATGACAGGCCTTACCGTGGCGGATGTCAATGTGAAGGTCGCAGGTGTCGATGACGCCGAATCAGAATAATCCCCGTACATTGAAAGTATAAATATACAAAAATAAGCATGATTATGCGCAAATCAGTTGCGTATCACATCGCGCGTATTGTATAATGAGGGGAGTCGGTAAGACTCCCCTTTTGTGTTATACAGCAGGAAAATCTTTTGGATTGCCTGTGTGAAATAGAAAAAAGACAGTTGAAAGAGGAGAAGATATGGGAAGATCAGAAATCAGAGAACACATTTTCAGGGTACTGTTCAGAAAAGAGTTTTTTGACACGTCAGAAATGAGCGGACAAAGGGAGCTATACATGGAGATGCTCAAGGCAGAAAGGGATGTCCGGGAAGAGGACGAGGCATATATTCTGGAAAAGAGCAGAAAAATAGAAGAGAAGATCCAGGAGATCGACGAGATGATCAACGGTCTGACAACCGGATGGAAGACAAGCCGAATGAACAAAGCAGATCTTACGATACTTCGGCTTGCCGTCTATGAGATAAAATGGGATGATGACATTCCGGTCAAAGTGGCGATCAACGAGGCCGTTGAACTTGCAAAGAAATACAGCAGTGAGGAAGGACCTGCATTTATCAATGGAGTGCTGGCAAAAATAGCAGGGTAAAAAGATGAAAAATGTATACACCGTAGGGCAGGTCAACCGCTATATCAAAAACATGTTTGACCAGGACTTTATGCTGAACCGGATTTATGTAAAAGGCGAAGTGTCAAACTGCAAATACCATCCCAAGGGACATATTTATTTTTCCCTGAAAGATGAGTCGGGAACGATCTCCTGCATATTGTTTGCCGGATCCAGAGGAGGGATCGCCTTTCGGATGCAGGACGGACAGCAGGTGGTCGTGTCCGGAACGGTTACCACATATGAAAGAGACGGAAAATACCAGCTCTATGCAAAAGAGATCATCCTGGACGGGGCAGGGCTTTTGGCACAGCGGTTCCAGGAACTCAAAGAAGAGCTTGAGGAGATGGGGATGTTCGATGCCGGGTACAAACGTCCTGTTCCGATGTATGCACAGAGGATTGGAATCGTTACCGCTCCGACAGGAGCAGCCATCCGTGATATCATCCATATCGCAAAGCGGAGAAATCCTTATGTACAGCTCATCATTTCGCCGGCTCTCGTACAGGGGGAAGGGGCGAAAGAGAGCATTGTCAAGGCCATCAAAAGGCTCGAAATGCAGGATGTGGATGTGATCATCGTGGGCAGAGGCGGAGGTTCCATGGAAGATCTGTGGGCTTTTAATGAAGAAGAGGTGGCGAGGGCCATCTTTGAATGCCCGATACCGGTAATCTCTGCGGTAGGTCATGAGACGGATACCACCATCGCCGACTATGTGGCGGATCTGAGGGCGCCGACTCCATCTGCGGCGGCAGAGCTTTCTGTCTACCCGTATCACGATATACAAAAGAAAATAGATGAGACACGGACTTCCTGCAGACATCTTATGGTTCAGAGGATCCAGATGGAGAGGCTTCGGCTGAGGCAGCGGGAAGAAGTTTTCCGAAGGCTGCATCCGGGTACGATCCTTGCATCCCAGAGACAAAGAGCAGCCAATCTGGAAGAAGCGATACGCAGAAGTATGAAAGAAGCTCTAAAACACGCCAGAGAAGAGCTTCGTGTACGTATACAAACGATCGAGGCCATGTCCCCGATGAAGAAACTCAATCAAGGATACGCATTTGCCACAGACGAAAAAGGACGATCAGTCCGGAGCATAAAGCAGATCAAAAAAGGAGACCGCATAACGCTCTATGTGACAGATGGAGTCATTCACACGACTGTGGAAGGGACAGAGGAGACGAACGATGGAATTAAATGAAATTTTTGAAAAGCTGGATGAACTCCAGAAGAGACTGCAGGCGGAGGATCTTTCTCTGGATGATGCCTTCCAGTATTATAAAGAAGCCATGGAGCTTTTAAGAGAATGTGACCGCAGAATCGATAAAGTGGAAAAGAAAGTGCTGTTATTAGAACAGAATGGAGAAACACATGAGTTTGAATGAAATAAAAGAGGAAAAGGTAAAGGAACTTCAGGAAGTGATCCGGGAATATTTGCCGGAGCAAAAGGGGCCTCAGAAAGTCATTATGGAGGCTATGGAATACAGCCTGATGGCAGGAGGCAAACGTCTTCGTCCGATGCTGATGCTGGAGACATACCGGATGTTTGGCGGGGATTCCGAGATTATCCGGCCGTTTCTTGCTGCCCAGGAGATGATCCACACGTACTCTCTCGTTCATGACGATCTTCCTGCCATGGACAACGACGAATACCGAAGAGGCAGAAAAACAACCCATATTGTCTACGGGGAAGATATGGGCATACTGGCCGGCGATGCGCTTCTGAATTATGCGTTTGAGACAGCGTCCAAGGCATTTGAGATGGAGCCTCAGAAGGCACAGCTCATTGGGCGGGCCATCCGGATCATGGCAGAGAAAGCAGGCATCCGCGGTATGCTTGGCGGACAGGTGGTGGACGTGGCATCCACCGGAAAAAAGATTGACAAAGAGACGCTGGACTTTATCTATCGGCTGAAGACCGGCGCCCTGATAGAAAGCTCCATGATGATCGGAGCTGTGCTGGCTGGAGCTTGCGAAGAAGAGATCCGGACAGTGGAAAAGATCGCAGCCAATATCGGAATGGCTTTTCAGATCCAGGACGATATTCTGGATGTGACAAGTACAACAGTGGAACTTGGGAAACCGGTTCACAGTGACGAAAAGAATGAAAAAACAACCTATGTGACACTGCTTGGTCTGGATGGTGCATCCCGTGAAGTGGAACGGATCTCGGAGGAAGCAATCCAGCTTCTTTCCACACTTCCGGCCGAGAATCCGTATCTGAATTGGCTTGTAAAAGAGTTGGTGCACAGAAGGAAATAGTGAGGGATATCCATGATACTGGAGAAGATACAGAGGGAAAACGATATTCAAAAACTGAATAAAGAAGAGCTTGCCATTCTCGCCTCGGAGATCCGGGAGTTTCTGATCGAGAAGATCAGCCATACCGGAGGGCATCTGGCGTCAAATCTTGGGGTGGTAGAGCTTACAATGGCTATGCACCTTTGTTTCCATCTTCCGGAAGATAAGATGATCTGGGACGTAGGGCATCAGTCCTACACACATAAAATCTTAACCGGAAGAAGAGAGGGATTTGATGATCTGCGGAAATATGGCGGCATGAGCGGGTTCCCGAAACGCAATGAAAGCAAGTGCGACGCTTTCAATACCGGACACAGCTCCACCTCCATCTCCGCAGGACTTGGATATGTGAAAGCCCGGGAGATTCGAAAAGAGAATTACCGGGTTATCTCCGTCATCGGAGACGGTGCCCTGACAGGAGGGATGGCTTTTGAAGCACTCAACAATGCGGCCCACCTTGGGAAAAACTTTATCATTGTCCTAAACGACAACCGGATGTCCATATCGGAGAATGTCGGAGGGATGTCCAGATATCTGGACGGTATCCGCACGGCGGACGTTTACAACCGTCTCAAAAGAAATCTTGAGAAAGCTCTCCGGAAGATTCCAGGAGGCGGAGAACAGATCGTAAGTCATCTGAGAAAGACAAAAAGCAGCATCAAGCAGCTCTTTGTACCGGGGATGTTTTTTGAGGATATGGGGCTTACGTACTTGGGACCCGTCGACGGACATAATTTAAAAGAACTGATCCGCGCCTTTAAAGAGGCAAAGCGGGTAAAAGGCGCAGTCCTTCTCCATGTAGTGACAAAGAAAGGAAAGGGGTATCTTCCGGCAGAGAGGGAACCTTCCAGGTTCCACGGCACAGGACCTTTTGATATCAGGACCGGATCGCCTCTGGAAAAAAAGGAGAAAGATACGTACACGGATGTATTCGGAAAAATCATGTGCGATATGGGAAAGAAGGAGCCGTCCCTTGTGGCCATCACGGCAGCAATGGAGGACGGAACTGGACTGGGAGAATTTCACAGACGATTCCCGGAGCGCTTCTTTGATGTCGGAATTGCAGAAGGCCATGCCGTCACTTTTGCAGCAGGGCTTGCGGCAGGCGGTCTAAAACCAGTATTTGCAGTGTACTCTTCCTTCCTTCAGAGGGGATATGACCAGATCATCCACGATGTGGCTCTTCAGAATCTGCCGGTGGTTTTTGCGGTAGACAGAGCCGGACTCGTGGGAAGCGACGGGGAGACACACCAGGGGATCTTCGACCTTTCCTATCTGTCTATGATCCCGAATATGACTGTCCTTTCCCCGAAAAACAAGTGGGAGCTGGCGGATATGCTGAGATTTGCCATCGCATACCAGGGCGGCCCTGTGGCAGTTCGTTATCCAAGAGGTGCGGCGTATGACGGATATAAGGAGTTCCGCGCTCCTGTTCTTTACGGAAAATCGGAGGCGGTTTTTGAAGAGGAAGACATCGCTATCCTGAGCGTCGGCCATATGTTTGAGACGGCTGCAAAAGTACGGGAAAAAATAAAGGAGGCAGGCTTAAATGCCAGCCTGATCAATGCAAGATTTGTAAAGCCGGTGGATGAGGAGATGCTCGTCACACTTGCGAAAGATCACCGGCTTTTCGTTACCATAGAAGAAAATGTTAAAACCGGCGGATTTGGGGAGCGGGTAATGGATTTCGCGGAACGGATGGAACTTCCGGTCCGGGTGCTTGCTGTCACGCTTCCGGACGATTACATTGAGCATGGAAGCGTTTCCGTTCTCAGAAAAGAAGTGATGCTGGACGCCGAATCCGTCTATAAACAGATACTGACTGTGTACGCAGGAATGCAGCACACAGAAGAAAAAAGATAAGGAGACGCCATGAAAGAACGGTTAGATGTATTACTTGTAAAAAGGAATCTCGCCGAATCCCGGGAAAAGGCAAAGGCCATCATCATGTCCGGAAATGTGTTTGTGGAAGGACAGAGGGAAGACAAAGCCGGAAGCACGTTCCCGGAAGAAGCAACGATAGAGATCAAAGGCCACACACTTCCGTATGTGAGCAGGGGCGGGCTGAAGCTGGAGAAGGCGATGCAGGTCTTCGACGTATCCATGAAAGACAAAGTCTGTACGGATGTGGGGTCATCCACAGGGGGATTTACCGACTGTATGCTGCAAAACGGTGCGAAAAAAGTCTTCGCCATTGATGTCGGAAGAGGGCAGCTTGCGTGGAAACTTCGCCAGGATGAGCGCGTCGTCTGCATGGAAAAGACGAATATCCGCTATGTGACACCGGAAGATCTGGGGGAACCTGTGGATTTCTCTTCTATCGACGTATCTTTTATCTCCCTTACGAAAGTGCTGCTGCCGATCCGGAACTACCTGGTAGAAGACGGAGAGATCGCAGCGCTCATCAAACCCCAGTTTGAGGCGGGGAGAGAAAAGGTGGGAAAGAAAGGGGTCGTGCGGGAACCTGCCACCCACGTGGAAGTCATTGAACATGTGACGCAATATGCGGCTTCCATTGGCTTTACCGTCAAAAATCTGACATATTCCCCGATCAAAGGACCGGAAGGAAATATCGAGTATTTGGTACACTTGAAAAAGATACCGGATGGAACTGCGGCAGACATACCGTCAAAAGAAGAAATCAAATCGGTGGTGGCTGAAGCATTCCAGTCGCTGGCAAAATAAGGACAGGCATATGGATAGATTTTATATCATAACCAACGAATCAAAAGACGAAAGACATGAAATATCAAAGCAGATCGAAGACTATCTGACAAAACACGGGAAAATATGCATTACGGATCCGGAGGAGGCAAAAAGGACAAAACTGGACTGCGCCATAGCCATCGGAGGCGATGGGACGATGATTCTCGCTGCCAGAGAGCTTCTCGGGCGGGATGTTCCTCTTTTGGGAGTCAATATGGGGACACTTGGCTACCTCACAGAAGCCGAAATACAGAATCTGCTGCCGGCGCTTGATCAGCTGATGGAAGACAGGTACACGATCGAGGAGCGGATGATGCTTTCCGGGAATATCAAAGGAATGAAGGAGGACATCGCCCTGAACGATATCGTTGTGACAAGGAGCGAATCCCTCCATATCGTGCGCCTTATGCTGTATGTAAACGGAGAGTATCTGGCATCCTACCAGGCGGACGGCCTGATCATTTCCACTCCGACTGGTTCTACTGCATACAATCTTTCAGCGGGAGGACCCATCGTGGAACCTACAGCGTCCATGATCCTTATCACTCCGATCTGTCCTCACTCCCTGAATAAGAGCAGCATTGTCCTTGCTGCCACGGACGAGATCCAGATTGAGATTGGATCGAGAAGGAACAAAGAAAGGGAAGAAGCGGTCGTGACTTTTGACGGTACAGACATTATGAGGCTTGCCACAGGGGACCGCGTGAAAGTAAAAAAAGCAAACGAAATAACGAAACTTGTGAAACTCAGCAATATTAGTTTTTTGGAAACACTGCGTGAAAAAATGAAAGGAAATTAGGCAAATGAAGGTAAACAGACACGCGAAGATCGTAGAGTTGATCCGGAAATACGATATCGAGACACAGGAAGAGCTGGCAGAATATCTGAATGAAGCCGGATTCAAAGTAACTCAGGCAACGGTGTCGAGGGATATTCGGGATCTGAAACTGACAAAAGTGCCGTCGGAGAACGGAAAACAGAAATATGCTGTGCTCCGCCACGACGGAAGAGAAATGAGCGAAAAATATATCCGTGTCCTGCGGGACGGGTATGCATCGATGGATATGGCACAGAACATCCTGATCATCAAGACAGTGCCAGGGATGGCGATGGCCGTGGCGGCTGCTGTGGATGCCATGCAGTGGCATGAGATCGCAGGCTCCATTGCCGGAGACGATACGGTTATGTGTGCGGTCAGAAGCAAAGAAGAGACGGTAAAAGTCATGAACAAAATCCGGGCAATTCTGATATAAAGGAGGAAGCATGTTACAAAGTCTGCATGTAAAAAACCTCGCCCTCATCGACGAGGCAGAAGTGGAATTAAAAGACGGGCTCAATATCTTAACCGGCGAGACCGGGGCGGGGAAGTCCATCCTCCTTGGATCAGTGCAGCTTGCCCTGGGCGGGAAATACACGGCGGATCTTCTTCGGGCAGGCGCCGATTACGGACTTGTGGAGCTGGAATTTTTTGTAAAGAATCCGCAGATCATCGAAAAACTGCGGAAGATGGATATCGAGCCGGAAGACGGCATGATCGTTCTGAGTCGCAAACTCATGGACCAGAGAAGTGTGAGCCGGATCAACGGCGAAATGGTGCCCCTTGGGAGACTCAAAGCTGCGGCGGAAATACTCATTGATATTCACGGACAGCATGAACACCAGTCTTTATTGTATAAAAAGAAACATATGGAGATCCTGGATGCCTACGCAAAAGAAGAAACCTTGCCGGTAAAAGAAAAAGTGAAAGAGGCATACCGCGCGGCCAGAGAAGCAAAACAGAAGCTTGACGAAGCGATAAGCGGGGAGGCAGAGCGGAAAAAGGAAGCGGATTTTCTTGCTTTTGAGGTGGAGGAAATCCGGGATGCAGGGCTCATCCCGGGAGAAGATGAAGAGCTGGAAGAACGCTACCAAAAAATGCGCAAAAGCAGAAAGATCATGGAGAGCCTGATGGAGACGTATCATTATACCGGTGGATACGAAGCAAGTTCCATAAGTGAGCTTTTAAGCCAAGCGATCCACGCTATGTACGAGGCGGCAGAGTACGATGGAGAGACGAAAGAACTTTATGGGCTGCTTGTGGAGATCGAGAGTCTCCTGAATGATTTCAACCGGGAGATTTCCAACTGTCAGGAAAAACTCCGGTTTTCTGAGGAAGAATTTTACGAGATGGAAAACCGGCTGAATACCATCAATCGATTGAAATCCAAGTATGGCAACACCATCGGGGAAATACTCGATTACGCGGCGCAGAAAGAAGAGCGGCTTCTCATTTTGTCCGATTACGACGCCTATTTGGCAAGACTTGAAAAAGAATTTTCCGAGGCTCAAAAAACGCTTCGAAAGTATGCTGATCGTCTCACGGACATCCGGAAACGCTATGCTGAGGGACTTGCCGGGACACTGCGCGAAGGAATCCGGGATCTGAATTTTCTTAATGTGGACTTCACAGTGGAGGTGCGTCCCCTTTCCGACTTTACAGAGAACGGGGCGGACGAAGTGGAATTCATGATCTCACTGAATCCTGGGGAAAAGAAAAAGCCGCTTGGCGCCGTGGCTTCGGGCGGAGAATTGTCAAGGATCATGCTGGCGGTAAAAGCGGCGCTGGCTGACAAAGATGAGGTGGAAACACTGATATTTGATGAAATCGATACCGGGATCAGCGGACGTACTGCACAGAAAGTGTCTGAAAAAATGGCTCTTCTTGGAAAACGCCATCAGGTCATCTGCATTACTCATCTGGCTCAGATCGCAGCTATGGCAGACGCCCATTATCTGATCGAGAAAACGGTGGAAAACCAGAAGACGACGACCCAGATCCGGAGGATTTCGGACAAGGAGGCGATTGCGGAACTGGCACGTATTCTGGGCGGAGCAAAGATTACCGATGCGGTGTACGAGACGGCGCAGGAGATGAAAGAGCTGGCAGTAAAAATGAAAAAAAGCGAATAAAAAATCAAAATAGAAAGATAATAATGGGGACGTGTT
Organism: Sellimonas sp.; assembly: GCF_047234585.1. Classification (NCBI taxonomy): domain Bacteria; kingdom Bacillati; phylum Bacillota; class Clostridia; order Lachnospirales; family Lachnospiraceae; genus Sellimonas; species Sellimonas sp. The sequence continues at coordinate 75,442 of NZ_JBKSWG010000002.1, forward strand.
CCGATAGTTAGGAACACGTCCCCATTTCACGTAAAACAGGGGTGATATTGTGCAGAAAAGATGGTACCGCAGAAGTGTTTTGATTTTACTGATCGCTTTTATGCTGACTGGAGGAGGATATTGTTTTCTGGAATGGAAGCAGAGTCTGTTTGAGAGAGAAGCCAGCACTTCCGAAGTGTCGGACGATCTTTTGATCCCGGGAGGGATGCCGATCGGAATCTATATGGAAACAGACGGAGTGATGGTGCTTGGCACGGAGGCTGTGGAAGAAAAGGACGGCACTACACAGGAACCGGCGAAAAATATCGTGAAGGCTGGAGACTATATTGTCGGGATCAACGATGAGGCCGTGACAGACAAAAAAGACCTTCAGAGAGCTGTTAAGTCCCAGGAAGCGCAGGAGGTTGTGCTGCACCTTCGGCGGAACGAAGAATACGTGGACGTAAAGACAAAACTGGTTGATGCCAGGGATGGGAAAAAGCTTGGTATCTGGGTAAAAGATGACGAGCAGGGGCTTGGAACTGTCACGTTTCTGGACAGCAAAAGCAGGTTCGGGGCTCTGGGACACGGAATCCGGGATACAGATACGAGTGAACTTCTGGAGATTCGGGAAGGACGCCTTTACACAACCAGCATCCAGGAGATCAAAAAGGGAAAATCCGGGGAGCCTGGAGGTATGGAAGGGATTATTGTCTACAACAATTACAATATCTTAGGAACAATCGAACAGAACACGGAATCGGGGATTTTCGGGACGATAGACCGGATCGATGCCCTTTTTTCCGAGCAGGAAGCCATACCGGCGGCAGCGCCTTCGGACGTTCACACGGGAGAGGCCGTGATCCGCTGCGCTGTAAGCGGGAAAGTGGAGGAGTACAAAATTCGTATTACAAAAGTCGACCTGAATGCGCACGAAAAGAATAAAACCCTCGTCATCGAAGTGACAGATGAAAGACTTTTGGAATTAACCGGAGGAATCGTGCAGGGGATGAGTGGAAGTCCCATTATTCAGGACGGAAAACTTGTCGGTGCCGTGACACACGTCTTCGTCCAGAATGCGGCCAAAGGCTATGGGATCTTCATCCAGGATATGTTGAAATATGTCGGATAAAGCAAAAAATGTTTCACTCTGTCGAATTGTTACGACAGCAATTTCTTGATTCTGCAAACCGCCAATTTTATAATATGGAACGTAGCGCTTTTCAGAAAAGAATGGGAGAAATTGGAGGTAAATAAAAGATGGAGCAGGTAAATGTTGCGATTGCGGACGACAATGAACGAATGCTGGAACTGCTTGGCAGCATCATTGCGGAAGACAAAAGTCTGAATCTTGTCGGAAAGGCGAATAACGGGGAGGAAGTTTATCAGATTATAAAAACGAAAGAACCGGATGTCGTGCTTCTGGATCTCATCATGCCGAAAATGGACGGACTTAGTGTCATGGATATGGTAAACAAAGACGGGACTATCAGAAAGCGTCCTGAATTCATCATCGTGACAGCAGTGGGACAGGAAAAAATCACGGAAGATGCATTCCGGAAAGGTGCGGCATATTACATCATGAAACCTTTCCGGAACGAAGTACTTTTAAACAAGATCAGAAGCACACAGGAGAAAAAGCACGGGGAAATCCTGATACAAGGAACGGGACTCATGGAACGGTCAAAAGAGCCGGAACCGCTTGAGACAAGGGTTACCGATATGATCCACGAGATCGGGATACCTGCTCATATCAAAGGATATCATTACTTGAGGGACGCCATCATCATGGCGGTAGAAGATATGGATGTTTTAAACGCCATCACAAAGATTCTTTACCCGACGGTGGCGAAAAAACATCAGACAACAGCAAGCCGTGTGGAACGGGCTATCCGCCACGCCATCGAGGTGGCGTGGAGCAGAGGGAAGCTTGACATTCTCGATGAACTGTTCGGCTATACGGTTAGCAACGGAAAGGGAAAGCCGACCAACTCGGAATTTATCGCTCTTGTCGCAGACACCATCAGATTAGAGTATAAACATCGATAAAATCTTTGCAAATATGCAAAAATGCGGTATAATAAGACAAGAGCGTAAAAAATAGGAGGAAGGCTTATGAAAAGAATATTATTTGTGGCATCTGAGTCTGTTCCATTTATCAAAACAGGAGGACTGGCCGATGTTGTAGGTTCTTTACCGAAATATTTTGACAAAGAAGAGTACGATGTAAGAGTGATGCTTCCGAAATATATGTGTATGAAAGAAGAGTGGAAGGAAAAACTTTCTTATAAGACGCATTTTTACATGGATCTGAACTGGCGTGAACAATATGTGGGAATTTTGGAGCTTGTTCATGAGGGAATTACATTTTATTTCGTTGATAATGAATATTATTTCAACGGAGGGACACCGTACGGAGATATAAAATGGGATATCGAAAAATTTGCTTTTTTTTCCAAAGCAGCGCTGAGCGCACTTCCGCTCATCGATTTCCGGCCGGATATCATTCACTGTCATGACTGGCAGACAGGACTTGTACCGGTTTATCTTGATAATTTCCGTTACGGAAATGAATTTTTCCGCGGCATCAAGACGGTAATGACGATCCATAACCTGAAATTCCAGGGGGTATGGGACACAAAAACGGTCAAAGACATCACAGGACTTCCTCAATATTATTTTGCACCGGACAAACTGGAAGCGTACAGGGATGCAAACCTTTTAAAAGGCGGTATCGTCTACGCAGACAGAGTAACGACAGTAAGCAATTCCTACGCTGAAGAGATCAAGACTCCGTTTTACGGAGAACGGCTGGACGGTCTGATGAATGCCAGATCCAACTGCCTGTCCGGTATCGTGAACGGAATCGATTACAAGGAATGGGATCCGGCCACAGACAGTCTGATTTCCTATAACTATGATATCAGCAATTTCAGAAAGGAAAAAGTAAAGAACAAACTGGCGCTTCAGGAAGCGCTCGGACTCACACAGGACAAGAAAGCTATGATGATCGGTATCGTATCCCGGCTCACAGATCAGAAGGGATTCGACCTGATCGCCTATGTGATGGACGAAATGTGCCAGGATGCGGTACAGATCGTTGTCCTTGGCACCGGCGAGGAACGTTATGAAAATATGTTCCGCCACTTTGCATGGAAGTATCAAGGCAAGGTTTCCGCGAATATCTATTATTCCGAACCGATATCCCACAAAATCTATGCATCCTGCGACGCTTTTCTCATGCCGTCGCTGTTTGAGCCATGCGGTCTCAGCCAGCTGATGAGTCTGCGCTACGGAACCGTTCCGATCGTGAGGGAGACAGGCGGCCTGAAAGACACGGTGGAACCGTACAATGAATTCGAGAAGAAAGGTACCGGATTTAGCTTTGCAAACTACAATGCACATGAGATGCTGGCTGCGGTCCGTTACGCAGAAAGGATCTACTATGACAAACGACGTGACTGGAACAAGATCGTAGAACACGGCATGAGCCAGGATTTCTCATGGAAGAATTCAGCCGAACAATACAAAAACCTTTATGAAGAGTTATAGCGCTTTTGCGTATGAGACAGCACAGGAGACAGACATGAAGATAAAAGAAAAATTATATTCCGGCGGTGTTCATATTTCTTTTGAAGTATTTCCGCCGAAAACAGATGACAAATATGAAAGTGTGAAAAAGGCAGTGGACGAGATCGCCAAGGTGCGGCCGTCGTTTATCAGCGTTACATATGGAGCAGGGGGCGGTACAAGCAAAAATACCGTTGGGATTGCATCACATATTCAAAACGACCTCGGGGTGCCAAGCATTGCCCATCTGACATGCGTATCGTCCACAAAAAGTGAAGTAAAAGAAGTGGTAAGAAAACTCAAAGATGAAGGGATCCAGAATATCCTTGCGCTCAGGGGAGACATCCCGGATGGAATGGAGTACCTGGCAGAGGACAAATTCCGCCACGCGGAAGGGCTGATCCGTCTGCTTAAGGAGGAAGGGGATTTCTGCATCGGAGGAGCCTGCTACCCGGAAGGACACGTGGAAAGTCCGAATCAGAAAGAGGATATCCGTTATCTGAAGGAAAAAGTGGACTGCGGCCTCGATTTCCTTACGACACAGATGTTTTTTGATAACCACATCCTCTATAATTTCCTTTACAAGATCAGGGAAGCCGGGATCACGGTTCCTGTTCTTCCAGGGATCATGTCGGTCACAAACAAAAACCAGATCAAGAGGATTTGTTCCCTTTCCGGGACATATCTGCCGGAACGGTTTAAGGCTATCGTGGATCGGTTCGGGGATCATCCGGCAGCCATGCAGCAGGCTGGGGTAGCGTATGCGACAGATCAGATTATTGACCTGATTGCCAACGGCATCGACAACATCCATGTCTATTCCATGAATAAGCCGGAAATTGCCCGGGCGATCATGGCAAATCTTTCGGAGATTGTAAATGGATAGGAAGATCAAAGAGGCGATCCGTTATCTTGGATACGGGAGTCATGCGATAGATGAAAAGACACTTGCGATGATCGAAAGTTCTTTTGAGGAACTGGAGAAAATCGTGAGAATGCGGTTCATCTATCGCATTTTTGAATTGTCCCACGAAGAAGGGAATCGCCTCAGAATCGGACAATGGGAGATAGAAAGTAAGAGTCTGTCAAAAAATATGAAAGGGTGCGGACAGGTGGTGGTCTTTGCTGCAACCCTTGGTACGGAGGCGGACAGGCTGATGAGAAGATATGCTTTGACGGATATGGCAAAGACAGTCGTCATCCAGGCGTGTGCAGCAGCTCTTTTGGAAGAATACTGCGATGCCTGCCAGGATGAGATTTCGGAACAGATGTGGCAAGAGGGATATTATCTCCGTCCGAGGTTCAGCCCCGGGTACGGGGATTTTGATATCCGGCACCAGGAACGGCTGCTTGGCCTTCTGGATGCAGGAAAATCTATCGGGCTTACGATGACAGAAAGCTGCATGCTCGTCCCGACAAAATCCGTGACGGCTCTTATCGGAGCCAGCACGACAAAGACTGCATGCCACAGACAGGGCTGCGAAGTATGCGAAAAGACAGACTGTATATACAGAAGAGACAGCAGATGAAAAGGAGTGACCAGATGATCAGAGAACGGATCTACAAAGAATTGCTATTTTTGGACGGCGGCATGGGGACGCTTTTGCAGGAAAAGGGATTAAATCCTGGAGAACTGCCGGAAACATGGAATCTGAAAAACAAGGAGGCAGTCATCTCGATCCATCGCCAGTACTATGAGGCTGGAAGCGATATCGTCCTTACCAACACATTCGGGGCCAATGCACTTAAATTCCGCGACAGTGAGTATCGATTGCAGGATATCATACAGGCAGCGGTGGAAAATGCGAAAGAAGCGAGAACACTTGCAGGAGTCGATGATGGACGCCATTATATCGGGCTCGACATGGGACCCACCGGAAAGCTTTTAAAACCTATGGGATACCTTGGTTTTGAGGAGGCGTACGAAGCATTTGCAGAAGTTGTGCGATGCGGGGTAAAGGCCGGTGCGGATCTGATACATATTGAGACGATGAGCGATACGTACGAGACGAAAGCGGCTGTTTTGGCTGCGAAGGAGGAAAGTGATCTTCCTGTCTTTGCCACACTGATCTTTGATGAAAAAGGAAAATTGCTGACAGGAGGGGATGTTCCGTCAGTGGTAGCTCTCCTGGAAGGACTCGGCGTGGATGCGCTTGGAATCAACTGTGGACTTGGACCAAAACAGATGATGCCGATCCTTTGCGAGATGCGAAGATGGGCTTCGGTTCCTATTATCGTAAAGCCAAATGCAGGCCTTCCAAAACAGAAAGACGGACACACGTACTACGATGTGACGCCGGAAGAATTTGCCGACTGTATGGAGAAAATGGTAGAAGAAGGCGCATGCATCATCGGAGGATGCTGCGGGACAACCCCGGAACACATCCGGATGATGACAAACGTATGCCGGGAAAAAGCGATCCACGTACCGGAAAAGAAGACAGATACCATTGTATCTTCTTACGGACAGGCGGCTGTACTTGGAGATATGCCTCTGATCATCGGAGAGAGGATCAATCCTACCGGGAAGAAACGTTTTAAACAGGCACTCAAAGAGAAAGATATCGATTATATCCTGAAAGAGGGGATCCGCCAGCAGGAGCAGGGAGCCCATATTCTGGATGTAAATGTAGGACTGCCGGACATTGATGAGCCAGCTATGATGGAGGAAGTCATCACAGAACTTCAGGGTATCACAAGCCTTCCACTTCAGATCGACACGGTAGATGCAAAGGCCATGGAACGGGCCATGCGGATCTATAACGGCAAGCCGATGGTCAATTCCGTAAGCGGGAAACAGGAATCCATGGATATGGTATTCCCTCTTGTGAAGAAATACGGAGGTGTTGTCATCGGTCTTGCCCTTGATGAGGGAGGAATCCCTGAGACGGCGGAAGGCCGGGTAGAGATTGCCGGCAAGATCATAAAAGAGGCAGAAAAATACGGGATCGAAAGAAAAGATATCATCATAGACGTCCTGACAATGACGATCAGCTCGGAGCCGGAAGGAGCCAGGATCGTTCTGGAGGCTTTGGAGAAAGTAAGAAGACGTTACGGAGTGAAGACAGTCCTTGGAGTTTCCAATATCTCTTTCGGCCTTCCATACCGCCCGGCGGTCAACTCCACATTCTACGCTCTGGCTATGCAAAAAGGGCTGACAGCCGGAATCATCAACCCAGGATCGGAAGAGATGATGAAAGTCTATCGGTCTTATCTGGCGCTGATGAACTTTGATAAAAACTGCGAAGCTTATATCCGTGCATATGCAGATCAGGAGGAAAAAGGGAAGGAAAAGACAGGGGCAAAAGAGGAGATGACCCTTGGTTACGCCATCCAGAAGGGACTGAAAGAAGAGGCGGGCCATCTGGCCAAAGCCTGCCTTGGAGAAGCGGAACCGCTGGACATTATCAATCAGCATCTCATCCCTGCCCTTGATTACGTCGGAAAAGGATTCGAGAAAGGAACGATCTTCCTTCCGCAGCTTCTCATGAGCGCAGATGCGGCAAAAGAAGCGTTTGCAGTCATCAAAGAAGCGCTGGAGGAAAGCGGCAGACAGGAAGAAAAAAAGGAAAAAGTCATACTTGCTACCGTAAAAGGAGACATCCATGATATCGGGAAAAACATTGTGAAAGTTCTCCTGGAAAATTACGGATTTGACGTTATCGATCTTGGAAAAGACGTGGATCCAAAGCGGATCGTGGAGACAGCGATCAAAGAACAAGTCTGCCTTGTTGGATTAAGCGCCCTTATGACAACCACTGTCGTCAGTATGGAAGAGACGATCCGTCTTTTGAGGGAAGAAAAGCCGGACTGCAAAGTCATGGTAGGAGGCGCAGTTTTGAATGAGGAGTACGCGGATATGATCGGAGCAGACTTCTATGGAAAGGACGCGATGCAGTCCGTCTACTACGCACAGCGCGTGCTGAAGGAACAAGGGTAGTCCCTTGACACTTTCGGCTTCATCCATTATAGTAGTAAAAGAACTTTTAAGAGAATGAGATTAGGAGGGATCTGCCATGATGAGAGGACTTGATACTCCGGTAAGAAAGCGAAGAAGAAAAGTGTTCGAGGAGGTCGCTAGGATCGCATTTGAATCCACGCCGGAAACACTGAACGCAGAGTTGGAAGCTGTGCCTTACCGGCTTGTCAATGAAAATACGGAAAACTACAGGGAAGGGGTGTACCGTTTCCGTTCTATCGTAAGTGAACAGATGCGGCTCGCCATGGGTATGTCTCTTCGACCGGAAGATAAGCCTGTTCATCTGACTGCAGGCGTTGAGGCAAGTAATATTTCGGACAAATATTACGAGCCGCCGCTTATGCAGGTCATCCCGTCGGCATGCTCGGCCTGTGAAGAAAATAAATACGAAGTAAGCAATATGTGTAAAGGATGCTTCGCGCATCCATGCATGGAAGTTTGCCCAAAAGGGGCTATTTCTATGGTAAACGGACATTCTTTTATCGATCAGGAAAAATGTATCAAATGCGGAAAATGTAAATCTGTATGCCCGTATGACGCCATTGCCAAGAAAGAACGTCCATGTCAGGCAGCCTGCGGCGTCAAGGCCATCGAATCCGACAAATTCGGACGTGCCCGCATCAACCCGGACAAATGTGTATCCTGCGGTATGTGCATGGTAAGCTGCCCGTTCGGGGCGATCTCCGACAAATCTCAGATTTTCCAGCTGATACAGGCATTGAAGGAGGGAAAGGAGATCATCGCTGAGGTGGCGCCGGCATTTGTAGGACAGTTCGGGCCTGGAATCACGCCGCGAAATATTAAGGCCGCCCTCCATGAGCTTGGATTTTCCGCGGTGTACGAAGTGGCACTTGGGGCCGACATCGGCGCTATCGCCGAAGCACATCACTATGTGGAAAAGGTTGTGACAGGGGAACTGCCGTTCCTTCTTACATCCTGCTGTCCGTCCTGGTCCATGCTGGCGAAAAAGTATTTTCCGGATCTGATCGATGAGGTATCCCAGGAGCTTACTCCGATGGTGGCGACAGCCCGCACGATTAAGCAGGAACATCCGGAAGCACGAGTTGTCTTCATTGGGCCATGTGCGTCCAAGAAGCTGGAGGCGTCCAGAAGGACTGTACGAAGTGATGTGGACTTTGTCATCACGTTTGAAGAGCTTCAGGCCATTTTTGACGCAAAAGGGATCGATCTCACTACATATGAGGCGGAATCCTCTTTCCATAATGCAACAGGGGCAGGAAGAGGATATGCGGCGGCCGGAGGAGTGGCCAAAGCCATCGAGAAATGTATCAACGAATACTACCCGGAGGTGGAAGTCAACATCGAACACGCAGAAGGGCTTGCAGAATGTAAAAAGATACTGGCTCTTGCCAAAGCGGGAAAAATGAACGGATGTCTCATCGAAGGGATGGGATGCCCGGGAGGATGCATCGCCGGTGCAGGGACGAATATCCAGGTTGCAAAGGCAAAGAAAGCACTGGATGATTTTGTAAATCATTCCACAAAACAGCTTCCGCCAAAAGAGCTGGAAGAAATAGAATTAAATTAAATATACGATCAGGAGGCAGATAAAGTCATGCAGACTTATGGAGTGAACGAATTGAGAAAGATGTTCCTGGATTTTTTTGAAAGCAAAGGACATCTCGTAAAAAAGAGTTTTTCGCTTGTACCGCACAACGATAAGAGTCTTCTTCTTATCAACTCTGGTATGGCACCGTTAAAACCGTATTTTACCGGACAGGAGATCCCGCCGAGACGCAGGATGGCTACATGTCAGAAATGCATCCGTACCGGGGACATCGAAAATGTAGGGAAGACTGCGCGTCACGGTACGTTTTTCGAGATGCTCGGAAACTTTTCCTTTGGGGATTACTTTAAGAAAGAAGCCATCCGCTGGTCCTGGGAATTCCTCACAGAAGTCGTAGGGCTGGATCCGGAACGTCTCTATCCGTCTGTATATGTTGACGACCAGGAGGCGTTTGACATCTGGAACAAGGAGATGGGGATTCCGGCAGAGAGGATCTACAAATTCGGAAAAGAAGACAACTTCTGGGAACATGGATCCGGACCTTGCGGACCTTGTTCTGAGATTTACTATGACCGTGGAGAAAAATACGGATGCGGACGTCCAGACTGTACGGTAGGATGCGAGTGCGACCGCTACATGGAAATCTGGAATAATGTCTTTACACAGTTTGACAATGACGGACACGGAAATTACAGTGAGCTGGAGCAGAAAAATATCGATACCGGAATGGGACTGGAACGACTGGCCTCTGTTGTGCAGGATGTGGACTCTATTTTTGATGTAGATACCATAAAGGCACTCCGGGACCACGTATGCCGCATTGCAGGCGTGGAATACGGAAAAGATGAGAATCAGGATATTTCCATCCGTGTTATCACAGACCATATCCGTTCCGTGACATTCATGATCTCAGACGGAATTATGCCGTCCAACGAAGGAAGAGGCTATGTGCTTCGCCGTCTTCTCAGACGTGCGTGCCGCCATGGAAGACTTCTTAACATTGGAAGAAAATTCTTAAATGAACTTTGTGAGACTGTTATCGAAGGATCCAAAGACGGATATCCGGAACTGGAAGAGAAGAAAGATTTCATCCTCAATGTCATCAGCAAAGAGGAAGATCAGTTTAACAAAACGATCGATCAGGGGCTTGGCATTCTCGCGGATATGGAAAAAGACATGGCAAAAAATGGCGAAAAGACGCTTTCCGGCGAAAATGCATTCAAACTTTACGATACGTACGGATTCCCTCTGGATCTGACAAAAGAGATCCTGGAAGAGAAGGGACTTGGCATTGATGAGGAAGGATTCCAGGCGGCTATGAAAGTCCAAAGAGAGACTGCCCGCGCAGCACGGGGAGTCACAAACTACATGGGCGCCGACGTGACAGTCTATGAGTCCATCGACCCGTCTGTTACAAGTACATTCGTAGGTTATGACACTTTGACGCACGCTTCCAAAGTCACGGTTCTCACGACAGAGACAGAGATCACAGATGCGCTCACAGAAGGTGTGGAAGGCACGATCTTTGTGGAAGAGACACCGTTTTATGCTACAAGCGGGGGACAGAACGCGGACAAAGGTACGATCGTTTCTGAAGACGGAAGCTTTTCCTTTGAAGTAAAAGATGTCAAAAAACTGCTTGGCGGAAAGATCGCACATATCGGCTGCGTGACAAAAGGAATGGTAAAGACAGGAGATACCGTAAAGCTTCAGGTGGAAGAAGAAAATCGTCTCCTTTCCGGAAGAAACCACAGTGCCACACACTTGCTTCAGAAAGCGCTCCGCACGGTTCTCGGGACACACGTAGAGCAGGCAGGATCCTATGTGGATGCCTCCAGACTTCGTTTTGACTTTACTCATTTTTCCGCACTCTCACAGGAGGAATTAAAAGAGGTAGAAGAGATCGTCAACAAGGCAATCGCAGATGCCCTCCCTGTCAAAGTAGAAAATCTCCCGATCGAGGAAGCGAAAAAGACGGGCGCACAGGCTCTGTTTGGCGAAAAATACGGCGATATCGTGCGTGTGGTCAGCATGGGGGATTTCTCCATTGAATTCTGCGGCGGTACTCACGTAGACAATACATCTTCCATCGGCTGTTTCAAGATCATCTCTGAGACAGGCGTGGCAGCTGGAGTGAGAAGGATCGAAGCCTTGACAAGCAAAGGACTGTTGACTTACTATGCAGACCTGGAAAATGTACTCCATGAGGCTGCAAAAGCGCTGAAGACGACTCCGGATCATCTGGAAGAAAAGATCGCGCATCTTCAGATGGAAAACAAAGAACTCCGAAGCGAAGTTGAAAGCTTGAAGAGCAAACTTGCCAAAGACGCCATGGGAGATGTCATGGATCAGATGAAAGAGATCGGCGGTATGAAAGCAGTTATGCTCAAAGTAGAAGGTGTCGACATGAATGGTCTGAGAGAACTGGGAGACCAGCTCAAAGAAAAGATGGGCGAAGGCGTGGCAGTTATTGCATCCGTGGCAGACGGAAAAGTAAGTCTCATGGCGACCGCAACGGACGGAGCAGTGAAAAAAGGCGCGCACTCCGGAAACCTTATCAAAGCCATCGCAGGCCTTGTAGGAGGCGGCGGAGGCGGACGCCCGAATATGGCTCAGGCCGGTGGAAAGAATCCGGCAGGAGTGGACGATGCTCTGAAGAAAGCAGAAGAAGTACTGGGAGAACAGCTTTCCTGATCAGATCAAGAGGCTTTGCCTGCTTTTCATCGATACTTGTGAAAGAAAACGCAAAAAACTTCTTGACGTTTAAGCAAAGTGTGCTATAATACTTGTAGTGCAATAAAATACCCGAACAGTCGTATGATGCACAATACAGGACTGGAGGGGAGGTTAGGTGTGAGACAATGTCAAATGTAATCGTAAAAGAAAACGAAACACTAGACAGCGCTTTACGCAGATTCAAACGCAACTGCGCAAAAGCTGGAATCCAGCAGGAGATTCGTAAAAGAGAACATTACGAAAAACCAAGCGTTAGACGTAAGAAAAAATCTGAGGCTGCTAGAAAACGTAAATATAACTAATTATGTGCAGATAAATAGGGTGTTGTACAACACCCTATTTTTGTTTGCCCAATATGAATTGAAAAATACTTTTTGTGTTCCCGCCAAAAGGGGACACGTTTTCATAATAGAGGGAGGAAAAGTTATGTGGTATAAAGGAGAGATCTTCGGAGAAAGTTCTTATGAGATCGTCCTGTGGTTTATGGTATACAGCATTATGGGGTGGATCGTGGAGTCCATTTATATGTCGATCTGCAATCGGAAACTGACAAACCGGGGGTTTGCAAAAGGACCGTGCTGCCCGATCTACGGGTTGGGGGCTTTATCTGTCTTTTTCATGCTGCGGCCTTTTGCAGACTGCCCGGTACTCCTGTTTTTTGTGGGATCCATCGTGGCCACCACGCTTGAGTATTTTACAGCCATCGTGATGATCCGTATCTTCGGCGAAGTCTGGTGGGACTACAACGAAAAACCGTTCAATTACCGTGGTATCATATGCCTGGAAAGCTCGGTGGCCTGGGGATTCTATACGGTGTTCCTTTTCTTGTTCCTGCAGAATTTTGTCATATTCCTCGTAAGCAGCATTCCGACGTCCATGGGGAAAGTCATCGGAAGTCTGTTTCTGATTCTTTATGGTCTGGACTTTTCCACATCCCTTTATCGCGCAAAGAAGCAGGAGAAGCGAAAAGCAGAAGAAGAGAAAGAGGAGGAGACGGCATGGCAGCGATATTGATCATAGAAGACGATGTACATATCAATAATCTGTTGAGGGAGGCTCTTGAGCAGGAAGGATATCAGTGTATCCAGGCATTTTCCGGTTCTGAGGGAAATCTGGTACTGGAAAAAGGAGGGTTTGATCTTGTGCTTTTGGATCTCATGCTTCCAGGGATGCCGGGAGAAAAAGTGCTTCTTGAGATCCGGCAAAAAGGACAGATCCCGGTCATCGTCCTGACGGCAAAAGAAGAGCTGGACAGCAAGGTCGATATGCTCCTTGCTGGAGCGGATGACTATATTTTAAAGCCTTTTGAGATCCGGGAAGTGCTTGCAAGGATCCAGGTGCAGCTCAGAAAAAGCGGGAATGTCGGGCAGAAAACAGTGCTGGAACACAAAGGCCTAAGACTTGACAAAGAGGAACATCAGATATCCGTAAATGGGACCATCCTTACCGGGATCACAAGGCAGGAATTTCAGATTCTGGAGCTTTTTCTTACATGGCCCAAGAAAGTATTTGGCAAAGAAGAAATCTTCGAGGCGGCCTGGCAGGAACCTTTTATGGGAGAGACGAAGGCGATCGATGTCCACATAAGCAATATACGAAAAAAGCTCCGGGCAGTCTCCGATGTAAATTATATCGAGACCGTTTGGGGGATCGGCTATAAACTTACAAAGTAATATCTTTACGAAGTCTTTACTTTTTATTTGCGATAGATTTGAAAAGACACAGTATGATAGAGGCAGATAAGAAAAGGAGATGCAGATATGAGTGAGATATTACTAAGCACCAATATTTTAACAAAAAAGTATGGACGCCACAAGGCGGTGGACAAGATCAGCATCCGTGTCAGGAAAGGCGCGGTGTACGGGCTGATCGGAAGAAACGGAGCAGGGAAGACGACCTTTCTTAAGATGGTGGCAGGGCTTGCAAGCCCCACCTCCGGGGAGATCCGCATTTTTGGATATTCCGGAAAAAATCTCGAGAAGATCCGAAAAAGAGTGGGATGTCTGATCGAGGCTCCGGGTCTTTACGGCAATCTGAGCGCATATGAGAATCTGAAAATGAAGTGTAAGTTCTGCGGCATCGATAAGAAAGGATATATCGAGGATATTCTGGATACAGTAGGACTTTCCGATACGGGGAAAAAGAAGACAAAACACTTTTCTCTTGGAATGAAACAGAGGCTTGGGATCGGCCTCGCCCTTGTGGGAGAGCCGGATCTTCTGCTTCTGGACGAACCGATCAACGGGCTGGATCCTCAGGGAATCGTGGAAGTGCGGGATACCATCCTTCGACTTCAGGAAGAACGAAATATGACGATTGTCATTTCCAGCCATATACTGGAAGAATTATCAAAGATTGCCACGGATTACGGCATTATCCACCAAGGAAGCCTTCTCGAAGAGATCACAAGAGACGAGCTTATGAAAAAATGCAGTGAGCGGCTGGAGATCACATCTCCAAATCCGGAAAAGATCGTTCCTGTCCTTGATAGACTGGGATACCGAAAATATCAGATCACAGACAGAGAACATATCAGTATTTTTGAACATCTGGATCAGAGTGACAAGCTGAATGCAGAGCTTGTCCTTGCAGGGATCCCTATCAGAGAGCTAAAAGTAAACAGTGAAAAACTGGAGACATACTATCTGAATCAGACAGGAGGGGAACATCATGCTTAACATTATAAAGATGGACTTGTACCGGATGAGAAAGATGAGAAGTATACTCGTGATCTGGATGGTAATGGCGTTCATCCTCTTTTTTTCCACCATCATGATGCACGAAGAGTACGCGGATCCGGTAATGAATAAAAAAAACCAGGAAGAGATCGCAAAAAATCAGGATGAGGCTGCAGAGGACAGTCTTGGGATCTATGTACTGATTCCGACAGAACCGGGAGAAAAGGTAACGGTTTACGATATGGTCTATGCGAACACCCAGGGAAAAGTGATCAGCCTGTTCATCGCCATCTTTTCTGTCCTTTTTTCTACGGCGGATCTCCGAAATGGTTTTATCAAAAACATCGGCGGACAGACGAAAAAGAGATACCACCTGATCTTTTCCAAAGCAGCAGTCTTATTTTTGTTTACCGTGCTGACATTTGCGGTAACAGTCGCCGTGCAGACCATATCCAATATCATTTCTTTTGGATATCTGGAATTTGGACCGCAGAAAGAATTTCTTTCTTATCTGCTGACGGAGGGGATGCTCCACTACGGTCTGGCGCTGATCGTCATGGGAATTGCGATCCTGATTTCAAACAACGTGATCAGCATGACCATCGCAGTCTGTCTCTGCATGAATATGACGATGATCCTGTACGGATTTGTGAATAAGGCGGGGGATATGCTGTTTGGAGAGACATGGAATATCGTTCCATATACCGTGTCCGGACAGATCGGAAGTATCGGAATTCATCTGACAGGGCAGGAGGCTTTGCGCGGTATATGGACAGCAGCCATTTACGGTATTGTTTTTGTCATACTTAGTATGTTTGTATTTCAAAAGAGGGATATACGATAATGGGAGCAATTATTGTGCTGCTTACGGCAGCAGTCATCATCTTAGTATGTATATTGATTATTTACAAGCGGCAGATCAGAGATATCTGCCGCCAACTTTCGTTTTTGAAAGAACATGAGAGCAATCTTATGATCACAAAGCAGATAAACGGAGGAGATATCCGTGAACTTGCCGACTGCCTCAATGAGATGATCGAACGCCAAAGGAAGGAACGCAGAAAATATCTGAAAAAAGAGCAGGAGATTTCCGATATCTACACAAATCTGTCCCATGATATCCGCACTCCCCTTACTTCCCTAAATGGATATTTTGAGCTTTTGAGAGACAGTGAGAAACTGGAGGACAGGCAACGTTATCTTTCTGTTATCGAAGAGAGGATCGACAGTTTAAAAGAGATGTTGGAGGAGCTCTTTACTTACACAAGACTGAAAAATGAGACGTACAATCTTGAACTCAAAGAACTTTATTTTGAGCGTATTCTCAAAGAGACGATTTTTTCCTATTACGATGAATGGGAAAAGAGAGGCATAGAGCCGGATATCCAGATAGAGGAAACATCCATGAAGATGCTGGGAAATGAGCAGGGGCTTAAACGGGTCGTCCGCAATATTATCAAAAACGGGCTGGATCACGGGCAAAGCCAGATCTGCATTGCACTTCGCAGGGACGGCCAGGAAGCAGTCTGCCTGTTTCGAAACAAGACGGAAAGACCAGGAGATATCAATCCTGACCGCGTGTTCGAACGGTTTTATAAAGCAGATCAAGCCAGAAGCAAAAGTTCTGCCGGGCTTGGCCTTTCCATTGCCAAAGAATTTACAACTCGGATGAACGGACAGATCAAGGCTTTTCTTGATGATGGCTGGTTTGCCATAGAGATTCGCTTTCCTCTCCTCGGATAAAAGTGTATGCTCGTGTCGTCTCATCTGGGTAATCTTCTTTTGCCTGGAAAAAGGAATATTTTCCCAAGTGTCCTGTAAAATGATAATAAAGGAAATAGACAGGGGAAACTACGTGAAAAAACTGATCGCAGCCGTGCTGGCAGCCGCTTTGCTGTTCTCATGCAGGGTAGTGCCGGTAAAGGCAGAAGAAGGGCCGGCCATCGAAGCGCCGTCGGCGATTCTCATGGAAGCGTCCACAGGGAAAGTTATTTATGAAAAAGATGCGGACAGTAAACGCCCGCCGGCAAGCGTCACAAAAGTGATGACACTTTTGCTGATCTACGATGCACTGGAGGCAGGGACGATAAAAAAGGAGGACGTGGTAGCGACCTCAGAGTATGCCGCATCCATGGGAGGATCCCAGGTATTTCTGGAAGTAGGAGAAGAACAGACTGTCGACACACTCCTGAAATGTATTGTCGTATCCAGCGCCAACGATGCCTGTGTGGCCATGGCAGAACGGATCGCAGGATCAGAGGAGGCGTTTGTAAATGACATGAATGAACGAGCAAAAGGACTTGGGATGAAAAATACATCTTTCAAAAACTGTAACGGTCTGGATACAGACGGCCATGTCACGACAGCCCGGGATATCGCGCTGATGTCGAGGGAACTGATCACGAAGTATCCGGATATTTACAACTACACGAAAATCTGGATGGATACGATCGTACATAAAACGAAAAAAGGAGAGGAAGAATTTGGGCTTTCCAACACAAACAAGCTGATCCGGCAGTACACTTATGCCACTGGACTTAAGACTGGATCTACAGGGAAAGCCAAATTTTGTCTGAGCGCCACAGCAAGAAAAGATGATATCGACTTGATTGCCGTCATCATGGCAGATCCGGACTCCAAGACTCGGGTGGCAGACGCTCAGAAACTTTTGAATTATGGGTTCTCCAAATGCCAAAAGTACGAGGATGCAGATTACTCGAAGCTCCAGGAAAAGATTCCGGTAGAGAAGGGAGAAAAGAAAGAGGCTGTCGGTATCCAGAAAGAAGGATTCTCCTATGTGGACACCGAAGGAAACGACCTTTCCCAGGTAAAAAAGGAAATCAACATGGACAAAAAGAAAACTGCGCCGGTCAAAAAAGGGGAGAAGATAGGGACAGTCGTGTACAAGATTGGAGAGAAAACGATCGGAGAGGTGCCCGTCGTGGCAAAAGAAACGGTGCCCGCATTGACACTCAAAGGAGCCATAGAAGAGGTTTTAGGCAGCTTTTCGTTGTAAAATCTTAAGAAAAATTATATAATGTCGTGGAAGGGAGCCAAAAGAATGCTAGGAGAAAAAAAATATTTTTTGTTTGATATTGACGGCACGTTGGCCGTGGACACGACATTATATGACGGCACAAAAGAATTTTTGGAATGGATAGAAGAGACGGGCGGAAGATGTTTTTATATTACAAATAACTCCACAAAAAGCAGAAAAGACTATGTGGAGAAGTTTAAAAACTGGGGGATCCGGACGGAGGAAAGCCAGTTTATGACGGCATCCTACGCCGCCTGTCTTTATCTGAAGAAATATTATGAGGGAAAAAAGATTTTTGTACTTGGTACACCTTCCTTTATTAAAGAATTAAAAGAGGCAGGTATTCTAGTAACAGAAAAGGCGGAGGATCATGTGGACTGCGTCCTGGTCGGATTTGACAGCACATTAAACTATGATAAAATGACAGACGCATGCAGGCTTTTATTTCAAAAAGAGGTAGATTTCCTTGGGACGAATCCCGATCTCAGATGCCCGGCCTCTTTCGGATTCATACCAGACTGCGGAGCAATCTGCAGAATGTTGGAAGTGACTGCGGGAAGGAAACCGTATTTCATCGGGAAGCCGAATCGCCTGATCGCAGATTTGTGTATGCAGCAGTGCAAAGGAAGCCCGGAAGAATATCTTGTGGTAGGGGATCGCCTGTATACGGATATTGCCTGCGGTATCGAGGCTGGCATTGAGACTGCCGTCGTTTATACGGGCGAGGCAGATCCGGAGGAAGTGCGGACAAGCATCTGGAAACCGGACTATGCATTTGATACGATCCGCCAGCTGTATGATGCAGTCCGAAAGGCGCGTGGGGAAGGAGCCGGAAGATGACGGTTTATTTGGCCGCGGCAGGGATTTTCGTATGTATTGTTTTTCTTCGGATTCTGTATGAGACACATACATTTCGTGTCACAAGATATGAGGTACGTTCGGATAAATTTCCTGAAATGATGAAAGACTGGAAAATCGTTTTCCTGAGTGACCTGCACAACCAGGAATACGGGGAAAAGAATCAGAAACTTATAGACGCGATTCGAAAAGAAAGGCCTGATCTGATCCTCGTCGGCGGCGATATGCTGATTCGGGGTGAAGAGGCAGAAATTTTTCCTGCAGTGCGGTTTATGGAAGCGATGACGAAGATCTGCCCAGTGTACTGTGCAAACGGGAATCACGAACAGCAAATGAAAGAAGGAATGGAACGATACGGGGATACCTATGCGAACTACCGTGCACATCTGGTTTCCCAAGGAGTGCATATGCTGGAAAATGAGACAGCCCTCCTTACCATCGGAGGTATGGAGTCGGAGATTTCCGGGATAGAGATTCCCGTTCGATACTACGGAAAAGGTCTTCCGTGGAAAGGAAAAAAGAAATTTGAAGGGGCAGATGTGGAGGAACTTCAAAAAAAGATGGAAAGCTCCAGGGATCGTCTTGGAAAAGAAGAGCCATACCGTATTTTTCTTGTACATCAGCCTCTCTACGCAGAGGAGTATGTAAAATGGGGAGCGGATTTGATTCTCTGCGGACATCTCCACGGTGGAATTGTACGACTTCCCTTCCTTGGCGGTGTCATCTCCCCTCAGCTTACGCTGTTTCCCAAATATTCCGGCGACCATTATAAGAAAGGGGAAAGCGATATTATCGTCAGTAAAGGGCTGGGGACGCACTCATTTACCGTTCGTCTGTTTAACCGGGCTGAGGTAGTGGTAATAACCGGAAAGAAGAAAAAACAGCGGTCAGAATAAGTACGGCAACGTTGTGTGGAGAGCAGAAATCATGTATAATTAAAAACAGCGGCATTGTGTGCGAAACATCATGATGCAGCAGAAAAAGAGAAACAGACAGGAGGCAAGAAAATGGGAATACCGGTCAAGCTCCCGGTGTTTGAGGGGCCATTGGATCTGCTTTTGCATCTGATAGACAAAAATAAGATCGATATCTATGATATCCCGATCGTGGAGATCACGAACCAATATATGGAATATATCAAGGCAATGGAAAGAGAAGACTTGAATACCATGAGCGAATTCCTCCTGATGGCAGCAACCCTTCTTGATATCAAATGCAGAATGCTTCTGCCAAAAGAAGTAAACGAAGAAGGGGAAGAGGAAGATCCAAGGAAGGAGCTGGTAGAGCAGCTTCTCCAGTACAAACTGTATAAATATATGGCGCTTGAACTAAAAGACAGAGAGCTTTTGAGCGACAGAAGTATGTTTAAGAAACCGGATATTCCAAAAGAAGTGTCAGAGTACACTCCTCCTGTGGATTTGGATGAACTGATCGGAGATCTGACGCTGACAAAGCTCAATCAGATCTTTCAGGAAGTGATCCGCAGGCAGACAGAAAAGATAGATCCGGTAAGGAGCAAATTTGGGAAGATAGAAAAAGAGGAAGTGACACTTCCGGAGAAGATGGACTACATTTCCGCTTACACAAAACTTCACAGACGGTTTTCATTTCGAGATCTTCTGATGAGGCAGTCATCCAAAGTACAGGTTATAGTGACATTTCTGGCTGTGCTGGAGATGATGAAATCCGGACGTGTGCGTGCCGAGCAGGAGGAGACGTTCGGGGAAATCATGATCACATCCACAGCGGAGGAGGAAAAGAGTGAACAAAAAGAAAATGGAGGGGATCATTGAGGCGATCCTCTTTACTATGGGAGATTCGGTAGATATTTCCAGGCTGGCAAAGGCGTTGGAGACAGAAGAAACCGCCGTGCGGGAGACGGTGGGAGAAATGCAGAAGGAGTACGAAAAAGAGGACAGAGGAGTTCGGATCATTGAGCTTGACGGAGCATATCAGATGTGTACAAAGACAGATACATATGAGTATCTCATCCGAATTGCAAAACAGCCAAAGAAACAGGTTCTTTCGGATGTACTCCTTGAGACATTGTCCATCATCGCATACAGACAACCTGTGACAAAGCTGGAGATTGAAAAGATTCGGGGAGTGAAATCAGACCATGCGGTCAATAAACTTGTGGAATACAATCTCGTCTGTGAAGTTGGAAGACTGGATGCACCGGGAAGACCGCTCCTTTTTGGAACAACAGAAGAATTCCTCAGGAGATTCAGCGTCCAGTCGCTGGATGATCTCCCCTCCGTAGATCCGGAACAGCTGGAACATTTTAAGGAAGAGGCGGAAGACGAGGCAAAGATCAAACTTCATGTCTAGAAGATCAAAACAAGATTGTCAGAAAAAGGAAAACCGAAAAAACAAGAATGCAGCAGCATAGAAAAGAAGACAGAAAGGATAAAGTTATGGCAATGATGATACAGGCAAAACTTCCGGAACCGGAAGAGCTGAAGAAAGAATATCCGCTCAGCGAGGAGATGAAGAAAAGAAAAGAAGAAAGAGATGGAGAGATCCGCAACGTATTTACCGGATACTCAGACAAATTTCTCGTGATCGTGGGTCCATGCTCCGCGGATAACGAAGACGCGGTATGTGAATATGTGGAAAAGCTGGCAGTCCTCAACGAGGAAGTAAAAGACAGATTAATTCTGATTCCGAGGATCTATACAAACAAACCACGAACAACAGGAGAAGGATATAAAGGGATGCTCCACCAGCCGGAACCAGATAAAGCGCCAAACCTTCTGGAAGGACTGATCGCCATCCGAAAGCTACACATCCACGCTATCGAAGTAAGCGGACTGACATGTGCAGATGAAATGCTCTACCCGGAAAACAGAAGTTATCTGGATGACATTCTCTCCTACGAAGCCATCGGTGCCCGCTCTGTAGAAAATCAGCAGCACCGCCTGACAGCAAGCGCCATGGATATTCCAGTAGGAATGAAAAATCCAACAAGCGGAGACCTGGCTGTCATGCTGAATTCCGTAAAAGCAGCACAGGCAGCACACCAGTTCATCTACCGGACACTGGACGTGACAACGACAGGAAATCCCCTGGCACACGCAATCCTTCGGGGAGGAGTCGATAAATACGGCACCTGCATACCAAACTACCACTACGAAGATCTATATCGGTTAAGCGCCATGTACCAGACATCCGGTCTCAAAAATCCGGCAGTCATCGTAGATGCAAACCACTCCAACTCCAACAAACAGTACAAAGAACAAATCAGGATCACAAGCGAAGTACTCCACAGCAGAAAATATAATCCGGAGCTGAAAAAACTGATCAAAGGAGTTATGATCGAAAGTTATCTGGTAGAAGGAAATCAACAAATTACAGAAAACCGCGTGTATGGAAAATCAATAACAGACCCATGCCTTGGATGGGAAGATACAGAAAAACTCATACGCAGGATTGCGGAAGAATGTTAGAAAGGGGACGTGTTCCGGCTGGTCGGAACACGTCCCCTTTCTAATAAATTGTATATATTTGGGCTACAATTATATTGCAGAATTTGCATATTATCTTTTGAATTTTCATACAGTTGTTTTAAGCAAATATAGGTAAAGTTGGTAGTGATGGTATGTACAAATATAGGCGGATAGTCTGTATGTTTTTTACGTTAGCGGTTTGTTTGATTGGCACACAGTTTTGTTCAGTATATAGTTTGACGATAAAGGCTGAGGAGCAGTCTGGAAAAGCTACAGAGATGGATTCATCACTGCAGCTTTTTTCCCGGTCCGCGGTATTGTTGGACGGGGAAAGTGGACGTGTTTTATACGGGAAGGATGAAATGAAAGAACGTCCTATGGCCAGTACGACAAAGATTATGACATGTATTTTGGCATTGGAACAAGGAAATCCGAATGATATTGTGACTGTTTCGCAAAAAGCGGCATCCCAACCGGAAGTACATTTGGGAATGAAAAACGGCGACTCGTTCTATTTGAATGATCTTCTTTTTTCGTTGATGCTCGAGTCCCACAATGATAGTGCCTGGGCAGTGGCAGAACATATTGGGGACGGTAGTGTGGAGAAATTTACTGGTCTGATGAATAAAAAAGCAGAAGAAATCGGATGTGACAATACACACTTTGTAACACCAAATGGACTGGATGGCGAAGACGAGGGTGGCATCCATCGTACGACAGCAGAAGATCTTGCAAAAATTATGAGATATTGCATCATGGTTTCTCCCAAAAAAAAGGAGTTTCTTAGTATTACCCAGACAAGATCAAAAGAAATTACAGATACTTCGGGGAAAAAGAAAGTGATCTGTCGAAACCACAATGCTTTTTTGGATATGATGGATGGAGCTTTGACAGGAAAAACCGGATTTACCGCAGACGCTGGCTATTGTTATGTAGGAGCGGTAAGAAAAGAGGAAAAAACATTGATCGTAGCATTACTAGCCTGCGGATGGCCAAATAATAAAGGGTATAAATGGAAAGATATGAAAACATTAATACAGTATGGACTTAATAATTATACATATCGGTATTTCTGGCAAGAAGCGGAAGAAAACGAGACGATCCGCTTGTTGCAAGCCGGAAAACAGAAAACGGTATCTGAAGCCGCTGCCAAGAAAGAAAATTTGTATCAGGATGGAGTTACAAAGATATTTCTGGATATTACTTCAGAACAAAAAGAAAAAAGAATTCTGATGCGACCAGATGAAAAGATCAGTCTGCAGATCCACGAGAAAGAAAAGATGCATGCGCCTGTAAAAAGAGGGGATAAAGCCGGAAATGTGGAGATTTATCTGGGAGATCAGAAGCTGGATGAACAGGGGATTTATGTTGGGGAAGCAGTACCAAGAAAAACATTTCGATGGGTTTATCAAAATATTTGGAAAGAATTTTTATACGGATCAAAGGAATGAAAAAAAATATAGGAAACAAGGTAGAAGTTACTCAAAAAGAAGAGTATAATGAAGAAAGATAAATACAGAAAAAGAATGTGGGGACGTGTTCCAATAAGTCGGAACCTGTCCCCTATATAAAAAAGTCTATTATCAAATCAATATTTCTTAAAATTCTAAATTAAATCTATAATTCATGCAACATTTCACAAGAGATATAAGTACTAAAGGAGGAAAGTCTTTTGCCAAGAAGAAGTAGAAAACGTTCTTTGTCCGGTTTTTATCATGTCATTATTCGAGGGATTAATCAGGAGGATATCTTTGAGACAAACCGGGATAAAGAAAAAATAATAAAATATATGAAAGATAAGAAGGAGGATTATGTAGAAATTTTCGCGTTTTGCATCATGAAAAATCATCTTCATCTACTGCTGCGCGGGGATTTGAAACAGATATCATTATTTATGAAAATGATAGAGACTTCTTACGCACTTTACTATAACAGAAAAAGAAAACGTTCAGGTTATGTCTTCCAGAATCGCTTTAAAAGTTTTCCGATTGAAGATAAAGAGTATCTTTGGCATTGTTGGCATTATATTCATTTAAATCCTGTAAAAGCAAAGATCGTCCAGACTCCAGAACAGTACTATTACAGCAGTGCACGAGAATACAGGCTAGGCAGGAAAGGCCTTGTAAATCTTACGGCATTTGAAGAATACCAGAAAGATAAAATATACTATCCAGTTTCAAAATTAACTCATAATCTGGAACAATCAATGGTCTATATAGATGATCTGGATGATGAGAAAGAAAAACAGAAACAACAGATTATGAAACGATGGGTAAAGAGTTATTTAAAAAATCATCCAGAATCCAATATATGGGAACTAA
Organism: Sellimonas sp.; assembly: GCF_047234585.1. Lineage (NCBI taxonomy): Bacteria > Bacillati > Bacillota > Clostridia > Lachnospirales > Lachnospiraceae > Sellimonas > Sellimonas sp. The sequence continues at coordinate 99,577 of NZ_JBKSWG010000002.1, forward strand.
AAAATTTGCCGGTAGAAAAGGAAAAATTAATAGAAGAAGTATGGGATATGAATATCATGTCGAGGAAAGAATTTGTTCGAAGACTGGAACAATTCTGATAATAGCATATAAAAAAGAAGGCGTAGATATAAGGGGACGTGTTCCGACAAGCCGGAACACGTCCCCTTATAATTAAATCTCACGTGTATATGTTTTCAGCCATTCTTTTTCGTCTTCTGTAAGATATGGAGAGATTTTTTCGTATACTTCTTTATGATAGTTGTTCAGCCATTCTCTTTCTGGTTTTGACAGATATTCTGGATCAATTCCATCCAGGTCGATTGGCGCGAATGTGATAGTTTCGAAGTACATGTACTGTCCGTATTTGTTTTTTGGACCTTTGCGTACGATAAATTCGTTTTCTGTACGGATTCCGAATTTGCCGTCTTCGTAGATGCCTGGTTCGTCTGTGATAACCATGCCTTCTTCCAGTTTGTGGTGTTCGTTTTTGCTTGGTACCACATACCAGCGGAAGCCTGTCGGCGGTTCATGGACATTTGCGAGATATCCTACACCGTGTCCTGTTCCGCACTGGTAATCCAATTCGAGTTCCCAGATTGGTTCTCTTGCGAGTACGTCGAGATTGTATCCATAGCAGCCGTAGAGGAATTTAGCGCGTGAAAGATTCATCATAGCGCGTACAACTGCTGTGTAATATTTTTTCAGTTCGTCGCTTATAGAACCAAGTACAAAAGTACGGGTAATATCTGTGGATCCTTCATAGTATCCGCCGCCTGTATCGTTCAGGAAGAGTGCGCCTTCTTTGAGCTGCACATCTGTTTCTTCAGAAGGAGAGTAGTGCATCATGGCAGCGTGGTCTGCAAAAGCACACAGAGGTTCGAAGCTGTCGCGGATGTATCCTTCCTGTTCTGCACGCAGACTTGTAAGTTTTTCAGCTGAGCTGAGCTCTGTAATGACTTCTTTGTCATAGCGTGTCTTGATCCAGTACATGAACTTTGTGATGGCAACGCCGTCTTTGATATGTGCTTTTTTAATATTTTCCAGTTCCACCGGATTCTTCATGGCCTTCATGAGGATGGTCGGATTTGCACATTCCACTGTCTTGCAAGGAATGTTTTTGTAAAGTGCATAATTCATCTTCATCGGGTCGATCATCGCAACATCATCGGCAGACAGTTTTTTGATATCTTCATAAATGTCATTGTACGGATGAAGTGTAACGTTTACTTTTGCAAATTCTGCAAGGATCTGATCATTCAGCTTTGTTTCGTCCACATAGAGATCCACGCTGTCCATTTTTACTACAGCGTAGGAGAGAAGAAGCGGGAAGAAATCGATATCATCTCCACGCACATTGAGGAGCCAGCAGACATCATCCAGAGAAGCGATAATGTGTGCAGTAGCGCCCTGTTCTTCCATTGCCTTACGTACACGTGCCAGTTTGGATGCAGAGCTTTCTCCGCTATATTTTTCTTCCAGGAAAAATGCCGGTTTATCAGAGAGAGGCGGACGGTCTTCCCATACTGCATCGATCAGATCTTCCGTATAATCAATTTTGATGCCTTTTTTGGAAAGAGCTTCTTCGTACTCCTGGCCTTCGCCCATGGACAGTACACGGCCGTCAAATCCGACAGTACCGCCTTCCGGAACATAGGATGCCAGAAATTCTGTGACGGATGGAGTATCTCCTACAAACATTTTCATCAGACGCACACCGCTTCCTTCCAGCTCATGCTCAGCCTGGAAGAAATATCTTCCGTCTGTCCAAAGTCCGGCGTCATCCTTTCCGATCACGGCTGTTCCATAAGAACCGCTGAATCCTGTAATAAATTTTCTTGCCTTAAAATGTTCGCCAACGTATTCGCTCTGATGGAAATCAGCAGTAGGAACAACGTATGCATCGATTCCTTTTTCTGCCATAAGAGAACGAAGTTTAGCAATCCTTTCAGCTACAACAGTCATTGTTGCAAACCTCCTTTATGATGATAAGTTTTTATATAATACCCGCCTCTTTTAAATGAAAATATGTATGGCAGGTAATTATAAACAATAAAATATAAGAACCATCTTTATTTTATCACTATTTCTACCAAAGTTCAAACTTAAGTATATAAAATAAAGTAAAATTTTTGCAAAGAGAAAGAGACGGCTCTCAAGTGAGAACCGCCTCCAAAATAGATTAAACACTATAGGATTATTCAGCTTTTTCCATTGCGTCAAGTTTACCGCTGCATGCCCAAAGGATGATACCAATGACGATAACAACGACACCGACACCGCCGTAACCAGCTGTGAAGTTCAGTCCGGAAACCCAGTCGTAGATCGGCGGGTAAGCCTGCTGTGCAAGGAATACGGCGATTGGCCAGAATCCAAGAAGAAGTCCCATAACCTTAGCAGGTGCCAGCTTGGAAATGAAAGAGTTTCCAAGTGGGGAGAAGATCATCTCACCTACGGACATCAACAGACATACGAGAACGATCCAGAATACGGAGCACTGTCCATCGCCTGCGATGAAGTTAGCGATAACCATAACGATGTAAGCAAGACCTACAAGCATAATACCGATAGCTGTCTTTTTGAACATGCTCATGTCGCCCTGCGGTCTCTTAGCCATCTTAGCCCATACACCAGCGAGAACTGGTCCAAGGATGATACATGTAAGAGCGTTTACAGAGTCGAACCAAGCTGTCGGGATCTGGAAGCTTCCGATGTACCAGTTTGCTTTGTTCAGGAAGTCTGCACCATCGCCCCATCCGAAGTAATAGTAAGCCGGCATGTAAGCCATGTACCAAGCCATCCAGAACACAGCGGAGAACAGAGTTACAAGAATGATAGCGAACATACGCTTCCAGTCTCCGGATGTAAGTTTCTGAGATTTTCCAGCTTCTTTCTTACCAGCGCTTTCGAACTGTCTCTGGTCAGCCTTGAACGGTTTCTTACCAGCATCGCCGAGTGCCTTGGAGTTAGCAAGGAACCAGATAGCGTCGATGAACAGGAAGATCGCACATACAAGGAATACCTGGTTGAATGTCAGGTGGATCGGGCCAAGTCCTGTTGTTGCTGTGATAGCGATGAATGTTGTACCACAGAAAGAACCGATGTTTACGAAGGAATACTGGATAGAGAATGCTTCATCCAGTTCGTCCTGATCGTGGAACAGAAGTCCGTTGATACCGGACAGGTTTCCTTTGAAGAATCCTGTACCGATAGATACAAGGATGATCATTGCCCAAACCATGCCAAGGGAATTAGCCTTCCATGTGAACAGGTAACCGATACCCATCAGGATCATACCAAGCGGTACGCAGAGACGTGGGCTGAGCCAGTGGTCAGCGATGTATCCGCCGAAGATCGGTGTGATGTAAGTAAATGCTACGAACTGAGCGGACATGAAAGAACCTTCAGAGTCTGAAAGTCCCAGACCGCCGGAAGCAGCTTCTGTAGCAATCCAGATGGCCAGCAGGTATTTCACTGTGTAGAATGCAAGACGCTCGAATGTGAAACCAAGCGCACATACATAAAAGCCAAATGGTTTACGCTTTTTTGCAGTTTCCATAGTTAAACCCTCCAATTTCTTTTTTGATTTCTCATACGTAAATCGTGAAAGCCTGATCCGCCGCAGAAAATGCGGGGACGTCCCCGGACCTTCTTTCCATCTTCATGCAGTAAAACAGAAACAAAAGTGTAAGGAACTGCCCGGATAATTCCGGAGTGTTCTTTCCTGATATAATAATATGTAAAAACCTCTCATATATGCCGGAACAGAAAAGAACGTTATGTAAAGGAAACATAAGACCGAAAAGAAACATTCCATCCGATATGGCCTAAACAGATACGATGATCTGTCAGGGAACTGACCATAAAGGTGTCCGCCTATTCGAAAGAATAATCTGCATATCAACGGAAGGAACCAAAGCTCTTTTCTCAAAACATCTGGAAACCAAAAAAGAAAATCCGTAAACAGATGTGGAAACGTGATGACTGACTTTTACGAATGATCCGTTTTGGTTGCCCGGACGATTGATATCCGCTACCCGGAAAAAGGAGACGCTGCATTCAGTCTCCGTTCTGCCAAGATAAACCTGCCTCATGCAGACACAGTGGAAAGATGGAAAAAGCGATCCGGCTCTGCCAGAAAGATCTGCTCCTTCGGCTTCTGAAAGGAACAAAAAAATCTGTTCTTTTCCATACATCCAAAGTGTATAATATACAGATTCAGGACAACCATGTCATATTTGTTTTCGGGAATTTCCTTTATACCAATCCCTGTAAAATGTATTTTAGCATAGTTTCCACTCGTGCACAATGTATTTTTCGTAACAAAGTATAAAATTATAAAATTTCTATAAAATAGAGGCAGAAAAGAATGCGGAAAATATAAAAGAAAAAGAAAAAATAGGTAAAAAGTGTGTAAAATTACAGAAAACAAATTCGTACGACAAAAACTTAACGCGATAAAGCAGTGAAAAAAGTTGATAAAAATTTCACATAAAGCTTGAAAATTTGACTTATAGAAACTATAATATAATTGGCTAAAATTTGGTTTAACTTTTAGTAATATATCACAAATGGAGGGCTAGGTTTATGAGTAACGAAGCAGTGAAAACGCCAGCAGCTTTGAGAGTGGAAAACTTACTGGATGCTGGAAGCTTTGTTGAAATCGGCGGCGCCATGACCGCAAGGACAACGGATTTCAACATGCAGGAAAACAAGGTTCCAGGCGATGGAGTCATCACTGGATATGGAGTGATCGACGGCAATCTTGTGTATGTGTACAGTCAGGACGCTTCAGTATTGAAAGGAGCGGTCGGAGAAATGCACGCGAGAAAGATCACATCTCTTTATGACATGGCGATGAAGATGGGAGCGCCGGTCATCGGACTGATCGACTGTGCAGGAATGAGACTTCAGGAATCGACAGATGCGATGCATGCTTTTGGAGAGATTTATGCGAAGCAGGCGGCAGCGTCAGGAGTGGTTCCGCAGATTACGGCCATCTTTGGAACATGCGGCGGCGGCCTTGCCCTGATACCAGGTCTTACGGACTTTACTTTTATGGAAGAAAAAAGTGCAAAGCTTTTTGTCAATTCCCCGAATGCGATCCCGGGCAACAGAATAGAGGCATGCGATACATCCTGCGCAGATTTCCAGGCGAAAGAGGCGGGAAATATCGATTTCCTCGGAAGTGAAGAGGAAATCTTGGAAGGGATCAGAGAACTGGTGTGCATGATCCCGGCGAACAATGAAGATAACGATACGTATGAAGAGTGCACAGACGATCTGAACAGGATCTGTGAAGGTATCGAAAACGGGGCGGATGACGCATCCCTTGTACTTTCTGTCATCGCGGACGGACAACAGTTCCTGGAAGTGAAAGCAGATTACGCAAAAGAAATGGTTATCGGATTTTTGAAACTCAATGGCATGACGGTAGGGGCAGTCGCAAACCGTTCCAAATGCTATGATGAAGAAGGAAATGAAGCAGAGACATTTGACCCGGCACTTTCCGCAAAAGGATGCAAAAAAGCGGAAAAATTTGTCAGATTCTGTGATGCCTTTGAAATCCCGGTACTTACTCTTACCGATGTAAATGGATTCCACGCATCCAAATGCGGAGAGAAGACTCTTGCAAGAGAAGCGGCGAAACTTGTCTATGCTTTTGCAGATGCAACCGTGCCAAAAGTCAATGTGGTAACAGGAAAAGCTTACGGAAGCGGATATATCATCATGAACAGCAAAGCGCTGGGAGCAGACATGGTCTACGCGTGGCCACAGGCGGAGATCGGAACGATGGATGCAAAACTGGCGGCACAGATCATGTACGCAGATGCGGATGCTGAAACCATCAAGGAGAAAGCAGAGGCATACAGAACACTTCAGGAAAGCGCCCTTTCTGCAGCACAGAGAGGATATGTGGACACGATCATCAAGCCGGAAGATACAAGAAAATATGTCATCGGAGCTTTTGAGATGCTGTTTACAAAAAGAGAGGATCGCCCGGCAAAGAAACATGGGACAGTGTAGAGAGGTGAGGTAAGTTGAAGAAGAAAATTAGTTTATTGGCAGCTATCCTCGTTCTTGCATTCAGTCTTGCCGGATGCAGCAGCAGTTCAGATTCCGCTGACTATAACAAAGAATTGTTAGTGCAGCAGGCGGATGCGATGATTTCCAACTTCTCTCAGATGAGCGAAGAAGATATGGAAACATTCAAAGACATGAGCGATCTTCAGCTGAATCTGACACTTATGCAGTCCGGATTCAAGATGGAAGCTGATAATTTTGTGACAATGATCGATGCATGGAACTCAGGTGTCGAGGAGTGCGGAGCGTATGTAAGTCACGAAGATTTTGAGGTTGAGGAAAGCGCAAAGAGCATCATGCTTGTCGCGGAAGCAAAATATGAAGACAGGAACGCGGAGATTACATTTGAGTTCACAAAAGATGAAGAAATGAAGAGCTTTACGGCAGCGGCTAAGTATTCCATGGGAGAGATCATGAAAAAAGCCGGGCTTAACACACTGCTCGGGATGGGTACCGTGTTCGCAGTGCTGATCTTTATCTCTTTCATCATTTCCCTGTTCGGACTGATCGGAAAGAATGAGGAAAGGAAAGCAAAAGCGCTGAAAGCAGCCGAGGAAGCAGCTGAGGCGGAAGCAAATAAAGCAGAGACAATGGCGGCAGAGGAAATGCCGGCGGACGATTTGACAGATGACCTTGAGCTGGTGGCAGTCATCAGCGCAGCCATCGCGGCAAGCGAAGGGACATCGACAGACGGGTTCGTTGTGCGTTCCATCAAAAAGAGAAGAAAAAACAGTCAGTGGAAATAGGAGGATGTTCACATGAAAAATTATACAATTACAGTAAACGGAAACGTATATGATGTCACAGTAGAAGAAACAGGATCCCAGGCAGCGCCGGCAGCTCCGAAGGCAGCAGCGCCAAAAGCAGCCCCGAAAGCGGCACCGGCGCCGAAAAAAACAGCGGCAGCAGGAAGCATCCGTGTGGAAGCAGGAGCAGCAGGAAAAGTGTTCAAAATTGAGGCGAACGTAGGAACAAGCGTGAAGAAAGGCGATCCGGTCGTTATCATCGAAGCGATGAAGATGGAGATTCCGGTCGTTGCCCCGGAAGACGGAACAGTGGCAAGCATCGAGCTTGCGGTAGGAGATGCATGTGAGGCAGGAACACTGCTTGCAACATTAAACTAATGCGAATCACTGACAATGGAGGTTAGAACATGAGTTATATAACAGAGACGTTAGGGCGTCTTGTAGAGCAGACGGCATTTCTGAACCTGACGGTCGGGAACCTGATCATGATCGCAGTTGCATGTATCTTCCTGTATCTTGCGATCAACAGAGGATTCGAACCGCTTCTTCTTGTTCCGATTGCTTTCGGGATGCTCCTCGTAAATATCTATCCGGACATCATGCTTGCCATGGAAGATGCGGCAAACGGAACCGGAGGACTTTTGTATTATTTCTATAAACTGGATGAATGGTCCATCCTTCCATCCTTGATTTTCATGGGTGTCGGGGCGATGACGGACTTCCGTCCTCTGATCGCCAATCCGAAGAGTTTCCTTCTCGGTGCGGCAGCACAGTTCGGGATTTTCGCGGCCTACCTTGGAGCCATGGCCATGGGATTCTCCGATAAGGCAGCAGCGGCCATCGCTATCATCGGCGGTGCAGACGGGCCGACTTCCATCTTCCTTTGCGGGAAGCTTCAGCAGACAGCTCTTCTTGGGCCGATCGCGGTGGCGGCATATTCGTACATGGCCCTTGTGCCGATCATCCAGCCGCCGATCATGAAGCTTTTGACGACGGAAAAAGAGCGGAAGATCAAGATGGCACAGCTTCGCCCGGTGTCCAAGCTGGAAGCCATTCTCTTCCCGATCATCGTTACGATCGTCGTATGTCTGATCCTTCCGACGACGGCTCCGCTCGTAGGTATGCTGATGCTTGGCAACCTGTTCCGTGAATCCGGCGTCGTAAGACAGCTGACTGAGACGGCATCCAATGCCTTGATGTACATCGTTGTCATCCTCCTTGGAACATCCGTCGGAGCGACGACAAGTGCGGAAGCATTCCTGAACTGGGATACGATCAAGATCGTCATCCTCGGACTGATCGCCTTTGCCTTCGGTACGGCGGCGGGTGTCCTGTTGGGAAAAGTCATGTGCTATGTGACAGGCGGAAAAGTAAACCCTCTGATCGGATCAGCAGGCGTATCCGCGGTTCCGATGGCGGCACGTGTGTCTCAGAAAGTCGGTGCGGAGGCAGATCCGACAAACTTCCTTTTGATGCATGCCATGGGCCCGAATGTGGCCGGCGTTATCGGTACAGCTGTCGTGGCAGGAACATTTATGGCGATTTTCGGAGTACAATAAATCTAGGAGGACATTGAAATGGCAGAACAAAAACCAATTAAAATAACCGAAACCATTCTGCGGGATGCGCATCAGTCACTGATCGCCACAAGGATGACGACAGAACAGATGATGCCGATCGTGGAGAAACTCGACAAAGTGGGATACCACTCCGTGGAATGCTGGGGAGGAGCCACGTTCGACGCGTCACTGCGTTTCTTAAAAGAAGATCCGTGGGACAGACTCCGCAAATTCCGCGATGGATTCAAAAACACAAAACTTCAGATGTTGTTCCGTGGACAGAATATCCTTGGATATCGTCCGTACGGAGATGACGTGGTAGAATATTTCGTACAGAAATCCGTGGCAAACGGCATTGATATCATTCGTATTTTTGACTGTCTGAATGATCTTAGAAATCTGAAAACAGCCGTAAAAGCAGCCAACAAAGAGAAGGCTCACGCACAGGTTGCGCTTTCCTATACTCTGGGAGATGCCTATACGCTGGAATACTGGGTCCAGAAAGCAAAAGAGATCGAAGAGATGGGAGCGGATTCCATCTGTATCAAAGACATGGCAGGACTTCTTGTCCCGTACAGCGCCACAGAACTTGTCACAGCGCTGAAAGAAGCGACAAGCCTTCCGATCCAGCTGCATACACACTATACCTCCGGTGTGGCTTCCATGACCTATCTGAAAGCGGTGGAGGCAGGTGTGGATGTGATCGACACAGCAATGTCTCCGTTTGCCCTTGGCACATCACAGCCGGCGACGGAAGTGATGGTAGAGACACTGAAAGGGACACCGTACGATACAGGATTTGACCAGAATCTGCTGGCTGAGATTGCAGATTACTTCCGCCCTATCCGGGACAAAGCACTGGAAAGCGGACTCTTAAATCCGAAGAACCTCGGCGTCAATATCAAGACGCTCCTTTACCAGGTTCCAGGCGGAATGCTCTCCAACCTGACAAGCCAGTTAAAAGAACAGGGCGCAGAAGACAAGTTCTACGAAGTGCTGGAAGAAGTGCCGAGAGTGCGAAAAGACCTCGGAGAACCGCCGCTTGTTACCCCGTCTTCCCAGATCGTCGGAACACAGGCAGTGTTTAACGTGCTGATGGGAGAACGTTACAAAGTAGCGACGAAAGAGACAAAAGATATGCTGAAAGGAAAGTACGGCGCTACCGTCAAACCATTCAACGAAGAGGTAAAGAAGAAATGTCTCGGAGATGAGATTGACGACTGTATCACATGCCGTCCGGCTGACCTGATTCCGGACGAACTGGAAACACTGGAAAACGAGATGAAGCAGTGGAAGCAGCAGGACGAAGATGTCCTGACATACGCGCTCTTCCCGCAGGTGGCAGTGGATTTCTTCAAATACCGCCAGGCACAGCAGACAAAAGTGGATGCTGCAGTGGCAGACACAGAGAACGGAAGCTACCCGGTGTAATGTTAAACTGAAATAGAAAGCGGATCGTTAAGAAGCGAAAATGCAATACCTTGACAGCGGTACACATTGACAAGATGTGTGTTCTGTCAGGGTATTTTTTTTATGCAATAAAAAAGATGGAAAATTTTACCATAAGAAAAAATAATGAGTTGTAAAAAAGTTCCAGGAATAATGTTTGCATGAAAAATATGACAAAAAAATTTATTTCCAGATTTTTCTAACTATTTTGGGTTGCAAATAAAATAGTTCAGTGATATTATGGAGAAACACGCGTCAGGGAAGGAGGAGACAAATGATAAATCAGCAAAATATTAATCATTCAGATGCAGAAGACATGAAAATAGATATCGTTCACATCTATCACGCGGTTCTGGAAAAAGCATGGGCAATCATTCTTGGTATGGTGGTAGGGGGAAGCCTGATGTTTGGCTATACAAAAACGATGCTGACACCAGAGTATCAGGCTAATGCGATGATCTATCTTCTTGGAGCGTCCACAAGTATCACATCCATGGCTGATATTCAAATCGGCTCTATTCTTACAGTCGATTTTGAAACGATTGCGAGAAGCCGGCCTGTTGTAGAGCAAGTGATGGATACGATGGACCTGGAGCTGGATTACCAGACGGCAGCGGATATGCTGTCTATCCAGAATTTGCCGGATACACGTATATTGAGACTGACAGTGACAAATCCAGATCCGGAACTTGCAAAGAACATTGCAAATGAGTGGGCCACTATCACATCTTCCAGAATCGCCGATATTATGAATACAGACAAACCGTCTATATTGGAGTGGGCAGTCACTCCGACATATCCGGTCACACCGAACACGGAAAAGAATGTAAGCAACGGTGTTGTGCTGGGAGGAGCTCTTGTACTTGCTTTCATTGTCATTCGTTTTTGCCTGAACGATCGCATCCATACAGAAGAACAAATAGAAAAATGTCTGGGGCTTCCTGTGTTGTCCATCATCCCTGTGGAAAAGAAAAAGAGGATTCTAAGATATGAAAATCAGGGTAAGCCGCGGCGATAAAGCCGGGAGAAAAAAGCGGTGGCTGATAGTCTTTATTTTGTTTTCCCTTATTGCCGCAGGATTGGCAATAAGTGGGAAGGATGAGAAAAAAGAGACAAGTGGAAGAGACACACAGGGGCAGATTTTTTACTACAAAGGGAAAAAATATAGAAAAAACCCGGATATAGAAACCATACTGCTTCTTGGGATTGATGCAGAGACGGACAGTGAAAAGCCAAAAAATCCAGGAGAAAATGGTCAAAGTGACAGCATAAGCTTGTTTGTTTTGGATAAAGAGACAAAAAAGGGAACGATCCTTTTGATATCAAGAGATACGTTGGTAGAGCTCGAGATTTATGATATCCGGGGAGAAAAACTTACATCTGTACCGGGGCAGATAGCCATGCAGTACGCATACGGAGATGGAAAACAAAAAAGCTGCATGCTTGTGAAAAATAAAGTGTCCGAATTGCTGGGCGGTATAGAAATTGATTACTATGCGTCACTGCATTTGGAGGCTATTTCCAAGATGACAGAAGCGATTGGCGGCGTTCTTATTACCGTACCAGGAGACTACACGCAGATCAATCCAAAGTTTCGGAAAGGGAACCAGGTTTTGCTGGACGGCGGACTGGCGGAGCAATATGTACGGGGAAGGGATACCGGGCAGCTGGACAGCAATATAGAACGTATGGAACGGCAGGCTCAGTTTCTGGAAGCATTTATAAAGCAGGGCTCAGAAAAGATCGGTTCGTCGGAAGATACCATTGTCTATGAACAGCTGACATCCTGCGTTACGACAAATCTCGGATGGAGTGAAATTCAGCGTATAAAGGAATATGAGATCACGGAAGAGTATCTCGCACTGCCGGGAAATATAATTGAAAAAGATGGATATGCTCAGTTTATACCAGATGCAGAGCAGCTCCAGGAAATGATTTTTCAGTTATTTTATATAGAGGAACCTAAGGTAAACACAAAATGAACAGACAGATAAGGAGAAGACAAAATGTGTAAGGGAACAATGAAAGTAATCGCAGCATTAGTGGGAAGTATGTTTGTAGGATTGACTGCACATGCAGCGCCAAGTCCCGAGGCGTCGACCGTTGTTGGCAACGTCCCGGTCTATGCAAAAGATGCAGACGGAAATGAGATAGAAGGACTCATGATCACATCAGAGATACCAGAGCAGTACATAGAAGCCGAAAACCAGATCAAATCTCAGACTGGCTTTGCCGAGATCGTGGAAGCGCTTCAGTTGAAGGAATTGATAGGAGCAAAATCCACAGATGACATTGTGCTGATTGATTTGAAAGACGTTTCCGTACCGGAGCATACCAAATTTCCAGTCACAATTTCATTCGAAGTACAGGGAGTGACAGAAAAAACCAGGGGTGTGATCCTTCACTACAATAAGACACAATGGGAAACCGTTCCTACGACAATGGGAGAAGGGACGATGACAGGAGTGTTTGAGAGTCTCTCCCCGGTAGCATTTGTGATTGACCGCACGACAGTAGAACCTTCAAGTAATGATGAAGAAAGTACGGTATCCAAAACAGATGGAGAAAATCCAAAGACAGGAGAGACATCGCATATCGGAATCATTGCTGCATTGCTGCTCTCCGGGGCAGTCGTTGTATTTATGGGTATACAGCAAATGAGAAAATGGAAGAAAAAACAGTAAAGGACAGACGAGATGATCAAGATTGAACTTCAGGAAGAAACGATGGAATATGCTCAGGAAGAAGCGGTAAAGACACTGCGGACGAATTTGCAGTTTTGTGGAAATGACAAGAAGAGTATTCTGATTACGAGCAGTATCCCAGAAGAAGGAAAGACGAGTATCGCGCTTCGGCTGGCAAAATCTCTCGCGGAAATACAGAAAAAAGTGCTGCTGTTGGATGCGGATCTGCGGAAATCTTCTTTACAGAAAAAAATGCGGATTGGAGATATCCCATTTGGACTGTCGCACTTTCTTTCCGGCCAATGTGGACTGTCGGAAGCTGTTGTGACAACAAATATCGCAGGATTTCATCTTTTGTTTGCCGGAGCAGGGGTTCCAAACGCGACAGAATTGTTGTCGCACCGGCATATGGAAGCTTTGATGGAACAGCTGAAAACAGTCTATGACTACATTATTATAGACAGCGCGCCGCTTGGATTGGTAATAGATGCAGCAATTTTAGCCAAATACTGCGACGGAGCCATCATTGTTGTCGAAGAAGGAAAGATACGGAGAAAGATGGTGCAAGATGTGAAAAAGAGACTGGAACATTCCGGATGTGCTGTGCTGGGCACGGTTTTGAATAAAGTCTCACTGAAGAAACAGCACGGATACTATAAGAATGAGTACAAAAAATATAATTATGCCCCATAAAATCATCCAGAAAGATAGGTTTTCCCAAAAAATACGATCAAATTGGCTGTCCACAAACCTGTCAACACGGCGAAGCTGCTGAGAATAACTTGTAATTGTATTCAAATAAGAGTATAATAAGTACGCTTAAAAGGGATTGAAAGTTAGAAGGAAGACAGACATGATAAGCGGAAAAAATGAGTTATTGGACAGAATTGAAAAGAAATATGACAAAATGAGTAAAAGCCAGAAGAAATTAGCTGATTTTATTCGTTCATCGTATGAGAAGGCAGTGTTTATGACCGCGTCAAAATTAGGACAGGTAGTGGGCGTCAGTGAGTCGACAACCGTGCGTTTTGCCACACAGCTTGGATACAGCGGCTATCCGGAATTGCAGAAAGCACTGGAAGAGCTCGTCAGCAATCGCCTGAATTCGATACAGAGGATGGAAGTTACATATGGAAGGATCAGCCAGTCAGAGATTCTGATGAGCGTCCTTCAGTCGGACATTGACAAAATCAAAATGACAATGGAACATATTGACCAAAATGCATTTGAACATGCGGTGGATATGATACTTGGTGCAAAGAAGATATATATTATAGGAATCAGGAGCTGTGCACCCCTCGCCAAATTTCTGGGATTTTATCTAAATCTTGTGTGCGACGACGTCGTAAGTGTGGATACAAACAGTTCCAGCGAAATTTTCGAGCAGCTTATAAGGATAGGGGAGGAGGATGTGATCATCGGCATCAGCTTCCCTCGATATTCCATGCGGACATTGAAAGCACTGGAATTTGCCAACAACAGAAGAGCAAAGATCATCACACTAACCGACAGCGTGCACTCGCCGATGACTCTTTATTCTTCCTGCAATCTGATTGCCAGAAGCGACATGGCATCCATTGTAGATTCTCTTGTGGCGCCTCTCAGTGTGATCAATGCACTTGTAGTTGCTCTGTGCATGAAAAAGCAGGGAGATGTCATTGCCACACTCGAAACACTTGAGACTATCTGGGACGAGTACCAGGTTTACAGCCGTGACGAACTCAACCAGGTAAGCGAAAGAGTCACACTGAGATTTCAGGAAGAAAGCACAGAAGGAAAGTAGAGGAGAAAGCATGGCGAAAGTATTGGTAATCGGCGGAGGGGCCGCGGGAATGATGGCTGCCATCTTTGCGGCTAGAAACGGACACGATGTCCATCTGTTTGAAAAGAATGAAAAGCTTGGAAAAAAGATTTATATAACCGGAAAAGGGAGATGCAATCTGACCAATGCCTGCGATATGGAAGAACTGCTCGACTCTGTCGTGACGAATAAAAAATTTTTGTACAGCAGTTTTTACGGCTTTACAAACGAAGAGACCATGGAGTTTTTCCAGTCCATAGGCCTGGAAATAAAGATAGAAAGAGGAAACAGGGTGTTCCCGGTATCGGATCATTCCTCGGATGTAATCCGGGTGTTGGAAAGGGAACTGCGCAGATTGAACGTAAAACTTTATTTGCGGGAAAAAGTGACATGGGTAGGGACGTCAGAAAACAGATTTTCTTACCTGAAACTGGAAAATGGAGAGACTGTGAAAGGAGATGCCTGCATTATCGCAACCGGAGGCAATTCCTATCAGACAACAGGCTCAGACGGAGACGGATACCGTTTTGCGGAAGAACTTGACCACACAGTGACAGAGATCAGTCCGGCACTTGTACCTGTCGAAATCAAAGAAGGATTTGTAAAAGAGCTTCAGGGACTTTCCTTGAGAAATGTGGAAATCTCTGTGCTGGATGACAGAAAAGAAGTATACAGGGAATTTGGAGAGATGCTGTTTACCCACTATGGGGTCAGCGGTCCCCTGATTTTAAGTGCGAGCTCTTTTGTAGGAAGCAGGCTGAAGAAAAAAACACTGAGACTCATCATCGACTTAAAACCGGCTCTGTCCTTTGAACAGTTGGACGCAAGAGTCCTCAGAGACTTTGAGGAAAACAAAAACCGACAGTTCAAAAATGCGCTGGACAAACTGTTCCCGTCCAAACTGATACCTGTCATCGTGACCTTGAGCGGCATTTGTCCAGAGAAAAAGGTAAACGAGATTACCAAGGAAGAAAGGCATCGCCTTGTTTCCCTGATCAAAGGCATGGAAATGACAATGACAAAGCTGCGCGACTTCAACGAAGCCATCATCACACAAGGCGGTGTAAGTGTAAAAGAGATCAATCCTGCCACCATGGAATCCAAAAAAGTGGGAGGGGTTTACTTCGCCGGGGAAGTCCTGGATCTGGATGCTGTGACAGGCGGTTTCAATCTGCAGATTGCCTGGTCTACCGGAAATGCGGCCGGCAGCAGCGTGTTTGATGAATAGAAAGTGAAAAAAAGGAGGAAACATGAATCATGGGATATCAAATCGCAATAGATGGACCGGCCGGAGCCGGAAAAAGTACGATCGCTAAGCTGGTTGCAAAGAAAAAAGGGTTTGTGTATGTCGATACAGGGGCAATGTACAGAGGGTTGGCCATCCACTTTCTGAAAAAAGGGATCCAGCCTGATGAGACAGAAAAAATATGTAAGGCATGCGAAGACGCTGAAATTACCATCAAGTATCAGGACGGCAGGCAGCATATTTATCTGAACGGAGAAGATGTGACGAAAAAGCTGAGAGAAGAAGAGGTGGGAAATATGGCGTCCCTCACGTCAGGAATCCCGGCAGTAAGGGAAAAACTCCTCGATCTTCAGCGAGATTTGGCAGAAAAAGAGAATGTCGTCATGGATGGACGTGACATCGGAACGAATGTATTGCCTCACGCAAATGTCAAGATATTTCTAACCGCCAGTGTTGACACGAGAGCGAAACGCCGCTACAATGAATTGGTAGAAAATGGTAAAAAATGTAATTATGAGCAGATTGCTGCCGATATTGAAGAAAGAGACCGAAGAGATATGACAAGGGAAGTGTCTCCGCTGTGCAAAGCCGAAGACGCCTTATTGATTGACAGTTCGGACATGACCATCGAAGAAGTTGTAGAGGCAGTAGTCGGATTGATATAAGAAATACATGGCGTTATGGAGGAGATAGACGTGCCTGGAAGGAAGAAAAAACACAAAAGAAGAAGTCTGGTGGGGATTATTTTCGTACTGATTCAGCTTATCGCATCTGTCGTGGCAGCTGTCCTGATCGGAAACAGCAAGGTAATTCCTGCAAAATACTTTTTGGCAGGATGCTTTTTTCTTGCTGTACTGTTCTTGGTTGCGCTTTTGCTTCAGTTGATAAAAAGCAAAGTAGCACACGTGACGGGAATCATTTTCAGTATTTTGGTCTGCATTGCCATTTGCATTGGAGGATATTCCTTTTCCAAAGTGTACAGTGTTCTGACTGATATAGGAGGAGCCGAGTATAAAACCGACAATATGATCGTTGTTGTGCGAAAAGATGATCCGGCAGAGACGATTCTGGATGCGGCAGATTACATTTTTGCTACTCAGAGTATCTCAGATCAAGAGAACAATGAGAAAATGCTGAAGAAACTTCGCACCGTAACGGGCAAAGAACTGACGACAAGGAAGTTTGGCACCATATTTGAAGAAGCTCAGGCGCTTTTGGATGGAAAGATTGATGCGGCGATTTACAATGAAGCCTTTGATGAAGTCATTGAAGAGCAGATTTCCGGATACGGAGATCAGGTTCGCATCCTTTACCAGTACGGTGTGGATACAAAGCTGAAAACAGTCAATCAGAGTGTCAAAGAGCCATTCAATGTATACATCAGCGGTATCGATGTGTACGGACCTGTCTCAAAAACAAGCAGGAGCGACGTCAATATTATCGCAACGGTCAATCCAAATACAAAACAGGTTCTTTTGACGACGACCCCACGAGATTATTACGTGGAGATTCCAGGAGTGTCAAATGGACAGAAAGACAAGCTGACACATGCGGGTATCTACGGTGTGGATGCGTCCATGGCAACGCTTGCCAAGGTATACAACACGGAGATCAACTACTACGCGCGGGTCAACTTCACATCACTGATCAATATCGTCGACACAATAGGCGGAATTGATGTGAATTCGGAATATGCTTTTGAAGCAGGCGGATATTCTTTCGTACAAGGTGTAAATCACATGGATGGAGAGATGGCTCTGGCTTTTTCAAGAGAGCGTCACAGTTTTGCAGGCGGCGACAACCAGAGGGGGAAAAATCAGGAAGCGGTGCTGACTGCAATCATCAACAAGATGCTCGAACCGTCCATGCTCACAAAGGCGATGGATATTTTGGATACATTGGGCGAGAGTGTGCAGACGAATGTGCCGGACCGCCACCTTGCAAGCCTTGTGGAAATGCAGCTGAATTCCGGAGGAAACTGGAGTATCCTTACGATGAGCGCTGTAGGAACGGGCGATGAGCAGGCATGCTATTCTACCGGAAGCCAGCTTCTTTATGTGATGCAGCCAAATGAGGTTTCCGTAAGAAGTATTTCAGATAAAATAAACAGGATCCTCGGGGGAGAGATCCTGACACAGTAAAATACTTTTTGAACCAACGAGAAACGAAAGAAAAGGATGATGAGATTTATGAGGGATTTTGGGAAAACAATCAATTTTAATCTGGACAGCAGAAGTACAGTTCTGAACCGTGAGATGGAAGAAAAAGAGGAACGCACAGAGTCGTTTGGCGATTCCTTGCAGGATGAATTTGCAGGGGAAGATTATATGGACGATTTCAGTGAAAAACGTCAATACAATGAAAACAGAAAGAAGCTGATTGATGACAGTAATTATTTGCGCTATATTGCAGAAATGCGCAAAGCAGACAGCGATCTTGCGCTGGCAAAGGCGGAGTCTGCAGAACTGATTCTGCAGATGAATAATTTTAAAAAGCATTATGAAGAATTTGAGAAACTTACCCATAGGCTGATCCGAAAAAATCAGTCGATATTTTCCGGAGATATGAAAAATCTGATCGAATTGTCGGAAGATATCAAAAATGACAGCGAAACGTTATCGATGCGGATAGACGGAGAAATACAGAGACTTACAGATGAGCTTTCGCGTTCCATTGAAGGAAATGTCAAAGAGCTGTACACTGAGGAGTTGGAAAAGATTAACGAAGCGACAAGCGTTCTGTACGACTACAGTGAGAAAGTGAAAGGACAATATATCAGATTTCAGAAGCTGGAAAAATTGAAACTGGTTCTGTTTGTGCTGAGCAGTATTTCCTCGCCGATCGTATTGATACTGATGATTTTAGGCTATTTACATATAATTTAAAGCAAGAAGAAAGCCGGGCTGGAGTAGGGTATACTGTGAGATCGGCTTTCTTTTTCATTGCATGCATATGGCAGCACAGAAGAGATGCACTATGCAAAAGAGTAAAAGGGGAAGAATTTTCCCTGATTCGAGGTTATAAATATGAGCAGTTTCATTCAGAAGATTAATAAAAATAAAGAGGTCATTATAAGAGGAACAGGCCTTCTTTTGGTTGATGCATGTCTGATCGCTCTCTGCATGATCGGGGCTTTGTGGATCAGATTTGACTTCGACTACAAGAAGATCGAACCACTGTTTCTCCACTCTATAGAAAAGTACATGTGGATCAACATCGTATGTACGGTTATCATAAATTACATTTTCAAACTGTACGCGAGTCTGTGGAGATTTGCAAGTGTGGAGGAATTGAAGAACGTAGTCTGCGCCGTTCTGATTTCTTCTTTCCTTCAGCTTTGCGGGATGTCTATTTTCAAATACAAGACGCCAAGAAGCTACATTTTCATCTACACATTGCTGCTTGCGGTGTTTATGATCGCCCCGAGGTTTTCCTACCGGTTTCTGCGGATCTCCTACCGCAAAAAAACTGCCGAAAAAGAGAGAAAGCCCATCATCACGATGGTTGTGGGCGCAGGCGCGGCAGGGTATGTGCTTGTAAGGGAGATGAAAAACAGCAAACATCTGAGCAGGAAGATCCCTTGTATCATCGACGATGACCCGCAAAAACAGGGAACTTATCTTCAGGGGATCCCGATTGTAGGGAAAAAAGAAGATATCGAAAAAATGGCAAAAAAATACAATATCGAGGAGATCATCATAGCGATCCCGACAATCTCACAGGAGGAACGGAAAAAGCTTCTGGATATCTGCCAGAGGACGGCGTGCAAGATCAAAATGCTCCCTGGTATTTATCAGATGGTAAACGATGAGATCGACATGTCCATGCTTCAGGAAGTAAAGATCGAAGATCTGCTTGGCAGAGACTCCATCGACCTTCGCATGGACGAGATTCAGGAATACATCGAAGGCAAAGTCATCCTTGTAACCGGAGGGGGAGGTTCCATCGGAAGCGAGATTTGCCGTCAGGTAGCTCTGCACAATCCAAAACAGCTGATCATTGTAGATAATTATGAGAACAACGCATATGCGATCCAGCTTGAACTGAAAAAGAAATATCCGGACCTGAATCTGGTAACGCTGATCGCCACGGTGCGTGAACGAGGACGTGTGGAAGAAATATTTAAGCAGTACCATCCGGACATCGTCTACCATGCGGCAGCGCACAAGCATGTGCCGCTGATGGAAGACAGCCCGAACGAGGCTGTCAAAAACAATGTCCTTGGTACATACAATGTGGCCGCTGCGGCGGACAAATACCATGCCGGAAAAATGGTTCTCATCTCCACGGACAAGGCGGTGCGGCCGACCAATGTCATGGGGGCATCCAAACGGATCTGCGAACTGATCGTCGAGATGTTTTCACAGAAATCCCAGACAGAATATGCGGCGGTAAGGTTCGGAAATGTTCTTGGAAGCAACGGAAGTGTGATCCCTGTTTTCCAAAAACAAATCGAAGCAGGGGGGCCGGTTACTGTGACCCACCCGGAAATCATCCGCTATTTCATGACGATCCAGGAAGCGGTCAACCTGGTGCTGCAGTGCGGAGCCTATGCAAGCGGCGGAGAAATCTTCATACTTGACATGGGAGAACCGGTAAAAATCCTGGATATGGCAAGAAAGATGATCCGGCTTTCCGGATATGTCCCGGATCAGGACATCAAGATCGTCTTTACAGGACTTCGCCCTGGAGAAAAACTGTACGAAGAACTTCTGATCGACGAGAAAAATCTCGTGGGCACGAAAAACGACAGAATCTTCATTGCGCAGATGGATAAGACTGATCTGGAAAGTATGTCCGCGCGAATCAAGAAGATGATCGAACACGCTTACGAGGAGACAAAGGATATTCAGGCAGACATAAAAGAAATTGTCCCTGAATATAAGGAACAGAAGAAGAACACTACGACCTAGGCGGAGGGAAAAGAAGAGCAGCATGATGAAGAAGAATAAAGTGCGAAAAAGCAAAACAATTTATTATCCTGAATTTACCAGTTTTCAGAAACTCTATCTAAAACTGCAAAGAGGAGTAAGTTTTACAGCGGCGTTAGCCGGAAGTATTATCCTGATGCCGTTGTTTCCATAGATAATTTTGATTTTTAAAAGGGAAAAAACACATGTTCGTTGAACATATGTTAGATAAGCATGTGTTTGGGTATGACAATAAGACGGTGCTCCGATTAGAAGATATGAAAACTTTCTTCTCTGAAATGATCGTCAAACGGGTTATTTTCATTTAGGAAAACGGGACATGATATTCTCGTACATTTTTCCAGAGAAACACGTTTATGATTGAAATAGAGTTTTAAGAGCAGCTTTGTTGTGTCATATTTACATTTTAATGGATCATAACCAAAAGTAGAAAGGATAGCAGTACACTATTGGTTAAAATTCCTGTAATTTGATGCTTTTCCAAGATATGGAAGATTAGGCATTGGACAAATTCTATAATAGGGGCTGTTTCTTCTATATATTGATCATCCGCATGCCGGTTGTAATGCAAGGAAATAAGGTTACCGTCAAAATTGTTAATTCGCGAGGTCTTATTTATTATGGATTCTGGCTAAAATTTTGCCAATATTTAAAATGAAACTTTGGTATTGCTGATAATAGAATAGAGCTTTTTATGAATTTATTTTGTGCATAAAAATACAGCTTTTAGGGGATTTGGACGTTTGGATGGGACTTTAAAGTTGTTGCAGAAATTCGGGGTTATGATATAATTAGACATTGGATATTTCTAACTTTAGGCATAATCATTATAACTGAAAAGGTTCGGCATTTATTAGATAAACATGAAGCGCCCTTTTTACTACATCTTATGGAGAAGTAGGAAAGATTGCGTGGCCACACAAAAAACGAGGAACAAAGCGTTGGATTTTGTGAGTATGGCTTGCTGTTATTTTGACAGTAGAAAGATTTGTTATGTCTAAAATAGAACTGATTAATGGGAAGATTTTATAGGATTAAAATTTGTGATAGTTTTTATAGAAAAGATTTTAGTAAAAAGCCAAGTTTCTTCTAAATTTATGAGATACATAATGAAAAGATGAAAAATAGCTTTTAAAATATCCTCGGAAGAAAATACAATGTTCAGCAGGTAAAGCTAGGTCTTATCGATTTGGTTCAGAATTGTGGAAGAGATACTCTGGAAATTGAAGATAAAGCCAGAATGAATGCAAAATACCTGTGACATTTCGGATTTCTACAGGATATCTGGTGCTTCTTGGAAATCTTTGTAGCCGTGATCAAAGATAACAATGCGGTAGAAGAACGTACTGGGGTAATGAAAAAGAAAGAAAATGAATCGGTATAGGTGAAAAAGGTGAAGATACTAATAATAACCAATCATTCTTATATGCTCTATCAGTTCCGGAAGGAACTCATAGAGAATTTATTGAAAAAGCATGACGTGGTGCTGAGCATACCTTTTGTTGGCCACGAAGAAGACTTCCAGGCTATGGGCTGTAAATGTATCAATACAAAGATAGACCGGAGAGGAATCAATCCTTTAAAGGATTTTTACCTTGTAAAGTTTTATAGTAAACTGCTGAAAGAAGAAAAACCGGACAAGGTTATTACCTATTCCATTAAACCAAATATCTATACAGGACTTCTCTGTTCCTTGAAAAAAATCCCTTATTATGCCAATGTACAGGGATTGGGCACAGCCTTTCAGAAGCCAGTCCTGGCCCAATTTGTGACATTACTGTATAAAGTAGCTTTTATAAAAGTACAAAAGGTTTTCTTTGAAAACAAAGGCAATGCAGGTGAATTTATGAAACGCCGGATTGTGAGAAAAAAGAAAATCAAAGTACTGAACGGTGCTGGAGTCAACTTGGAGCATTACAGCTATACAGAGTATCCGGAGACAAATGTGATCCATTTCCTGTACCTGGGAAGAATTATGGAAGAAAAGGGAGTCAACGAACTTTTTTCAGCAATGAAGAAACTGAAAAAAGAGTTCGGGGACAAAGTGATCTTGGATATTGTGGGGTTCTTTGAAGAAGAATATAAAGAAATCATAGAGGATCTTGCTGAGAAAGGCATTGCCAAATTCCACGGATTCCAGAAAGACACCAGACCATGGTATAGAATGGCTCATTCTGTAGTACTTCCTTCCTATCATGAAGGAATGAGTAATGTGCTCCTGGAAGCATCAGCCATGGGACGTCCGGTAATTACCAGCAACATACCAGGCTGCAGAGAAGCTGTGGATGAAGGACAAACCGGCTTCTTATGCCAGGCAAAGAACGAAGAAAGCCTCTATGAGAAAATGAAAGAATTCCTGTTGCTGTCAGATGAAGACAAAAGGCAGATGGGATTCAACGCAAGGAAATATATGGAACTTTGCTTCGATAAGAAGAAAGTTGTAGAACAGACATTAAAGACATTAGAGTTAAAGTAGAAACTATTTTGAAATTTGATGTTTTTATAAAAGTTTTAAAGGGAAATAGCGCAATATACTATAAAAATAACTTGGATTTTATGGAGAGAATAAAGCATGATATTGACAAATTATTGGTGGTTATTAGTTTGGATATTTTTGGCTGGAGCATTTTTTTCCTTATTTCCCCGCGAGAAAATTGTGATATTTGAGAAAGAAGAATACAGGTGGAGGCTTATACCTGCTAGTTTTCTAGTGCTCCCTTATATTTTGTGGGCGGGATTTAGAACGAACTTTGGGGATTCTTTAGCATATAAAAAAATGTTTAATGATGTTCCCTCTTCATTGATGCAGATAGGAGAGTATTTTACACATAATTCTAAAGACCAAGGATTTTCAGTACTGATGGTTTTTCTCAAATCGATATTTGGAAATTCAACATTAGTGTTTTTTATGATAATTGCGATTTTCCAGATGTTATGCCTTGTTCTTACGTATAGAAAATATTCCTGTGATTATTGGATGAGTATTTTCCTATTTATTGCATCTACGGATTATTTATCATGGATGCATAATGGTATACGTCAATTTATTGCAGCAGCTGCCATTTTTGCTTGTTTTGGTATGATGGTAAGAAAAAAGTATACTCTCTTGATATGCATTATACTACTAATGGCAACAATTCATGGGTCTGCATTGATGATGATTCCTATTGCTTTTATCATTCAGGGAAAAGCATGGAATAAGAAGACGCTTATATTTATATTAGGAGTAATAGTTGCAATTTTGTTTATTGACCGACTGACTCCAATATTAAATGATGTGTTAGTTGATACACAATATAATGATTTGGTAACTAATGATTTGTGGGCAACTGATGATGGAACAAATATACTTAGAGTTCTCGTGTATTCAATGCCAGCAATTTTGTCATTAATAGGAAGAAAATATGTAAGAGAGGCAAATGATCCGGTTATAAACCTAAGCGTAAATTGTTCAATTATTACAGCAGCGATTTATGCATTATCAGCGGTGTCCTCTGGTATATATATTGGACGTTTGCCAATATATACTTCTTTAATGAATTATATTGCAATGCCTTGGTTAATTGAAAATATTTTTACAAAGGAATCTGCAAGAATTGTAAAATTGTTCTTGATTTTTGGCTATTTGGCATTTTTCTATTTTCAGATGCATTTTACATGGGCGCTATTATAATGGGAGAATACAATGATTAGAGTATTACACATTGTGACTTATATGGGAATAGGCGGTTTAGAAACTATGCTTATGAACTATTACCGTCATATAGATCGTAAAAAAATACAATTTGATTTTTTGGTACACAGAGATTTTGAGGCGGCATATGATCAGGAAATAATGGAACTTGGAGGTAGAATATACCGTCTTCCACGGTTAAATCCCATAAGCCCCTATTATAAAAAACAGCTAGATGAGTTTTTCGCTAAGCATACTGAATATAAAATAGTACATTCCCATTTGGACTGTATGTCTGCTATTCCTTTAAAATTTGCAAAAAAAAATGATATACTTGTCCGTATTGCTCATTCTCATAGTAGTAGTCAGACTAAAGATAAAAAATATTATCTCAAATTATACTATAAAAGTAAAATTAAAAAGTATGCAACTGAATTGTTTGCGTGCTCTGAGGCAGCTGGACAATGGATGTTCAATACAAATCGTTTTCATATTCTTAACAATGCGATTGACACAGATAAATATATATATGATCCAGTAGTGAGAGAATTTGAAAGAAAAAAATTAGATATATCTAAAGAAACAATAGTGATAGGACATGTGGGGCGTTTTGCACCACCAAAAAATCATAGATATCTTATTGAATTATTTGATTTAGTGAGAAAAAGAATACCGAATACAATCTTGTTGATGATAGGTAATGGAGAGCTCCGTAGTCAGGCGGAAAGTCAGGTAAAAGAATTGGGCTTAGAGGGAAAAGTAATTTTTACCGGACAACGTACAGATGTTTCGCAGTTACTCCAAGCAATGGATATATTTGTATTCCCATCTATTTATGAGGGCTTGCCTGTGTCTTTAATTGAAGCACAGGCAGCAGGACTTCCTTGTCTAATTTCAGATAAAGTGCCTATTGAATGTAAAAAGACAGACTTGGTAAAACAAATATCACTTGATGATATGAATAAATGGGTTGAACTGATTATTAGTGCGGAAAAAGTGATACGTCGAGACACCTCCGATGAAATTAGAAAAGCTGGATTTGATATAAATAGTAATGCGAAGAAACTGGAAGATTTCTATTTTAGTGCATATTTTCAAGTGATATGAAGGATAAATAAGAGTGAAAAATAAAGTAGATTTTTGGGCGCACCTATATAAGGGTTCATGAAAACCCTGATTTTAAGGCTATATAACAATAAAATAAAGATTAGTTATCGTTGCGCTTTACTAACTTGGAACTATCGTAACCAAGGCTTTCAAGGTAAGCAAAAACATTGTCCTCATTGAGGACGACTCGCTCCACATGATTACGAGGATCCATCAATTCCTCGTAGTCAGTAGGACTGAAAGGTTTCTTTTCAGATACCATGTGGTAAATACAGACCATCATCATTCTTGCAATGGCAATGATTGCTTTTTTGTGACCACGGCGTTTTTTGATCCGTCCATATTTGATTGCAAAATAAGGCTGCTTTTTGTTCTTGACCGCAGCAAGGGCACACTGTACCATCATTGGTTTCAGGTAATCGCCTGCTTTGGCAATCCGGACAGACTTTTTCTTCCCGGCAGATTCATTGTTGGCAGGCGAAAGCCCACACCAGGAACATAGATGTTTTGCATCATCAAAAATGTTCATATCAATACCTGTTTCGGCGAGAATAATGGTGGAGCTTAACTCGGTCATTCCGGGCATAGTACTGACAAATTCTACAAACTCATAATAAGGCTTGATGCGGACATAAAGTTCCACTTCGGTCTGGGTAATCATATCGTCAAGATATTCCAGATGCCCACGGGCAAGTTCAAGCTTTTTAGCCTGGTCTGTTTCAATATTGTAGCCTCTGATTGCTTCGATGATTTCATCCGACTTGGCTCTTGTCCCTTTTTTTATGAGTTTGCGGACAGCTTTTTCATCCATGGAATCAGCGGTATGTTCCAGCAGATAAGACATAATTTCAGTCGCTGTCCTGCCGAAAGGGTCAGAAAGCACACTGGCAATGCCGATATTGGAAACGGTCATACAGTTTTGGATGCGGTTCTTTTCAGAAGATTTCATGCAGACCAGTTTGAAGCGGTATCTGGCAAGTTCCCTGAGCTGGCGGAAATCCTTCGGAGGAATAAAAGAACATCTGACAAGGTCAAATTTGTAGAGGTCGGCGATCCATTTGGAATCCTTATTGTCCGTTTTCTTGCCTTTGATGGCTTTGACATATTTGGGATGTGTGAGGCAGACATCGATGTCATTTTCGAGATAATTAAAAATAGGAATCCAATACTTGCCAGTGGATTCCATACAAACATGAAAGCAATTATTCTCGATGAGCCAGTTGTGAAACTTTTGGATATCCGAGTTGATGGTTGAAAAAGATTTTTGTTTGTATTCGGATATTCCATCATTGTTAGTGATTACGATGGTTGCAACGATAACATTTTTGTGGACATCAAGTCCACAGCAGATGGAGTATTTTAACTTCATCATAAGTATCACCACCTTAAGAAAAAGGAATAGCAACAGTGACTGTCATCCTGCGACTGAATAAACATGGTTTATTACCAATGATAATGCTCATGTACGGTAAAGAAGCAAGCAACCGAAAACAACAGATAGACCGCCAGCACCACATTATTTCGAACCAAAGACCAAAAGACAAGCACCATGGGAATGTGTATAACTTGCTATTCCCACAATGCCGACGACTACGGAATCCCTTTCATTCCTCATGTCAAATAGCATAAATTTAAAAATTTGGTACCAAAATAGCATTTTTTATTAAGACAACGCATATTTAAACTTGCTATAATAAATAAGAGTGCAAGGAGGATATAGGATGAAACACCAAAAAGAAGTTGTTAAAAAAGTCATAGATTATATCGAGAAGAATTTAGAGAAAGAAATTGACTTAGATAATATATCAAAAAATGTTGGTTATTCCAAATTCTACCTTAATCGCATTTTTACAGAGTATACAGGAATTACCATGTATAAATATTTACAAAGCCGCAGGCTCACTGTCGCTGCTGAAAAACTGGTAAAAACAGATAAGCCAATAATGCAAATTGCGTATGAAGCTGGATATGATACACAACAATCATTTTCATTTGCTTTTAAACAAATATATTTATATCCACCTAAAATTTATAGGGACATGGGAATCTTTATACCAAAACAAAACAGAATTTCTTTGTGTTGTTCCTATATCTCTAGTTACAAATTTATTACACAAATTAAGGAGATTGCTGCATGAGTACGATACCTTATGTTATTGAACAGACAAGCCGTGGAGAAAGAAGTTACGATATTTTTTCACGATTACTATCCGACAGAATTGTTTTTTTGGGGGAAGAAGTAAGCGATATGTCAGCCAGTCTGATTATTGCTCAAATGTTGTTTTTAGAAGCACAAGACCCCGAAAAAGATATACAGTTATATATAAACAGTCCTGGAGGTTCTGTATCAGCCGGTTTTGCTATTTATGATACAATGCAATATATAAAATGTGATGTTTCAACTATTTGTATTGGTCTTGCCGCCAGCTTTGGAGCTTTTTTATTAGCTGGTGGAACGAAAGGAAAACGTATCGCTTTGCCAAACGCAGAAATAATGATACACCAACCAGCAATTCACGGAAATGGCATTCAGGGACAGGCAACAGATATAAAAATAACATCCGACCATATACAAAAAAGCAAAGAACGCCTAAACTCTATTTTAGCAGAGAATACTGGAAAAAGCATTGAGGAAATTGCCCTTGCAACAGAACGTGATAATTATATGTCAGCAACCGAGGCAATGGATTTTGGGTTAATTGATAAAATCATAGATAAGCGTTGAAATGTTTCATGTGAATACTTAAAAATCCAATCGCACATATGCTCAAGCTATACAAGAGCGTTGGCGCGAATTGGGGCTATTAGCAAAGCCAGCCGAGCCAGTCAACGGCAAGTAAATGGGCTACGCCCACCATTGACCGCCCCGCCTGTCTTTGCTGGTAGGCAGCTAAGGGGCGACAGCAAAAAGTGCTGCCGCCCTTTCTCATCATTCAGAAAGGGGGAACTTCCATGACCGAGTTAGAATATCAAGAATATATCCGGCATACGCACAACGCCTTTTGCAAGATTGTCATTCGTCATGCAGCCATAGATAAAATCTTGAAGCTGCGCCGGAGGTGGGAACGGGAAGTTTCCCTTGACTATCTGATGAATGAGAAGTTTGTCCAGCTTGCCGAGCCGGAGCAGCTTGAAGAATATCTTTTTACCGCCTGCGGCCAGACCGCCGTTCTGTACCATGCGGAACTTGCCGCCGCCCTTGCCCTTTTGCCGGAGCAGACACAGGAAGAAATTTTCCGTTACTATTTCCTGCGCCAGCCGCAGCGAGTGATCGGCGTACATATTGGCCGGACACGCAGCACAGCGGGGCGGCATATCCAGCTTGCCTTGCAGCGGTTACGGCGGCTCATGGAGGGAAAAGGCCATGAGTAAACTTCTTCCCTATGAAACAATCGTTAAAGCCCATGAGGGCGACCCGGACGCAATCGACACCGTTCTTTCCCACTACGCCGGATATATCCGTTACTTTTCCAAAGTACATGGGCAGGTCAACGCCGAGGTTGAGGAATATGTGAAGCAGCAGCTAATTGCCGCGCTATTCAAATTCAGATTTGACCGATAAGCATAGACCTTGCACCGTAGATATGGTAAAATCAGAGTAACCGCAAATTTGTCAGTTGCTATCTTGAAAGGAGCCACACTATGGAAGAATTAAAATCTATTATGCAAAAATTTGTTGCATCCGGTTGGGACTTAATAGCTATTCCCGCGCAACAATGGTTAGACGGAAACTCTGATAAAGAATCTTTAATATCCGCAATTAAGCAGGCTGATGAGGAATGTGGAAGTTGCGGGTGTGAATTAGACCCATTGTATAAAAGAGCGTTGGAACTGCTTTAAGACACCGCAAAATCATTTTATCACTTTCAACATCATTTGCCTGATAGCCTTTTACTAAACTGAATACCAACCGCCACCGGCGGCCAACAGAAGCAGTAAGTCTGAAAAAGATTTGCTGCTTTTTTTGTTGTCCATTTGGCAAAATCGCAAAGTCACCCGTAGTAGGTAGGTGAAGCCAGAAAAAAGCTGCCTGCCCCGTTTGGCAAATTTCAAAACGCGGTGTTGTAGGGAGTGAAGGGAAAAATTCTCTGCCCCGCCGGTTGCCAAAACCCCCGTTCCCGGATTACTAAGGCAAAAGAAATTTTGAAAAATCCCCGTTCAGCGGGTAGCTGGCGGCCTTTCAAATGTATCTTTGGCGAAAGAAAAAGGACGCGCACAGCGGGCTGAAAGCCCCGCCCTGTTCGCTCTATGTACGGAAAAACCCGGACAGGGGCAGTCTGCGGCAGTTACAGAGCAAGTTTCTACCACGGTGCCAAAATCCGCAATTCTGCGGTTTTGCCCCTCGCGGGAAACTTGTTGGGGAGTGCCTTCCCCAAACCCTGCTATGCGGCTTGCGCCGCAAAAATATTTCCGCAACGGCTACCCCAAAATTTTTAATGTGACCCCTGTTTTTTGCCCCTAAAATGTCCGTTGTAAAGTGAAGGGAGGTTTACAGACCATGCGAAAGAAATACAACACACCCCACCGCAGCCGCGTTGTGAAAACCCGGCTGTCCGAAGATGAATACGCCGACTTCACAGCGCGGCTTGCGCCCTATGGTATCAGCCAGTCGGAATTTCTCCGGCAGGCGATACGGCGCACGACCATACGCCCCGTTATCCATGTGTCGGCGGTCAATGACGAACTGCTCTCCGCTGTCGGAAAGTTGGCCGCCGAGTACGGCAGGATCGGCGGCAACCTCAATCAGATAGCCCGGTATCTGAACGAGTACGGCGCACCCTACAATGCGCTGTCCGGCGAGGTACGCGCCGCCATAGCCGACCTTGCCGCCCTCAAGTATGAAGTCCTCAAGAAAGTAGGTGACGCGGTTGGCAACACTCAAGCATATCAACTCTAAAAACGCCGACTACGGAGCCGCCGAACAATACCTGCTTTTTGAGCATGACGAGTTTACCATGAAGCCCGTCCTTGATGAAACCGGCAGGCTTATCCCCCGCGAGGACTACCGGCTGTCCACGCTGAACTGCGGCGGGGAGGATTTTGCCGTTGCGTGTATGCGGGCAAATCTCCGCTATGAGAAAAACCAGCGGCGGGAAGATGTGAAAAGCCACCACTATATCATCAGCTTTGACCCACGGGACGGGCCGGACAACGGCTTGACCGTAGACCGGGCGCAGGCATTGGGCGAGAAGTTTTGCGCAGAGCATTTCCCCGGCCACCAAGCCCTTGTATGCACCCACCCGGACGGGCATAACCACAGCGGCAACATTCATGTGCATATCGTCATTAACAGCCTGCGGATAGAGGAAGTGCCGTTCCTGCCCTACATGGACAGGCCAGCCGACACGAAAGCCGGTTGCAAGCACCGCTGTACCGACGCGGCCTTGCGCTACTTCAAGTCCGAAGTCATGGAGATGTGCCACCGGGAGGGGCTTTACCAAATCGACCTCTTGAACGGCAGCAAGAACCGCGTCACCGACCGGGAGTATTGGGCGCAGAAAAAGGGACAGGCCGCGCTGGACAAGCAGAACGCCCCCATGATTGCAGGCGGTATCACGCCCCGGCAGACCAAGTTTGAAACGAACAAGGAGAAGCTGCGGCAGACCATACGGAAAGCCCTTGCCACCGCCGCCAGCTTTGACGAGTTTTCCTCTCTGCTGCTGCGGGAGGGCGTGGCCGTCAAGGAGAGCCGGGGGCGGCTTTCCTACCTCACGCCGGACAGGACAAAGCCCATTACCGCCCGCAAGCTGGGCGACGATTTTGACCGCGCCGCTGTCCTTGCCGTTTTGGAGCAGAACGCCGCCAGAGCCGCAGAAAAGGCCGCAGCCCTGTCTATCAAAGACCAACTGCGGGCAGACAGAGCCGCCCGAACCGCCCCGAATGTGCAGCGGCTTGTGGACATTGAGCAGAAGAAAGCCGAGGGCAAAGGCCGGGGCTATGAACGCTGGGCGACCATGCACAACCTCAAACAAATGGCCGCGACGCTGAATGTGTATCAGGAATACGGCTTCACTTCCCCGGAGCAGTTAGAAGCTGCCGTTGATACCGCCTATCAGGAAATGCGCCAGACCAGCGGCGAACTGAAAACGCTGGAAACGAAGCTGCAAGGGAAAAAGGAGTTGCAGCAACAGGTACTTGCCTACGCCAAGACCAAGCCTGCCCGCGACGGGCTGAAAGCGCAGAAATCCCCCAAAGCCCGCGAAGCATACCGGCAGGCGCATGAGAGCGACTTTATCATAGCCGACGCAGCCGCCCGGTATTTCAAGGCGCATGGCATTACCAAGCTGCCCGCCCGGAAAGCGTTGCAGGACGAGATCGAGCAGCTTGTTTCCAAGAAATCCGGCCTGTATAACACCTACCACGAACAGAAGCAGCGGTATGTGGAGTTGCAGACCGTCAAGCGGAATATCGACCAGATTTTGCGCCGGAGCGAGCCGCACCGCAGAAAGGAGCAGAGCCATGAGCGATAAGCTGCCCCGCATGGACTACCGCCAGCACCGGCGGGCGCGGCGGCTGGTGCATGAGTGCTGTAACTACGACGAGGGGAACTGCCTGCTGTTAGACGACGGGGAGCCTTGCGTGTGCGTCCAGAGCATTTCCCTTTCCCTCATGTGCCGCTGGTTCCGTGTGGCTGTCCTGCCCCTTGACGGGGAACTGGCCGCAGCCCTCTTGTACCGGGGGAGCCGGAAACGGTGCGCCGTCTGCGGGGCGGCCTTTGTCCCCAAATCCAACCGGGGAAAATACTGCCCCGACTGCGCCGGACGCATGAAGAAAATCAAAGCCGCCGAGCGAAAGCGGAAACAAAGGCAGAAATGTCACGCTTTAGAGCCTTTCAAACCCGCATAAATCAAGGCTTTTTTCGTGGGTGTCAAAGGGTACGCGATACATTTATCCTTTTCCACCGGAAACGCCGTTCTAAGGCGTGACAAAACGCCAAAATCAACCCGAAACACAGGGAGGTGATACTATCGCTGATTATATCATGGCAGACACGCCGCTGCCTATCTATCTGCCCTACCCCCGTTTCCTGCTGAAAATGGAGATTTCCCAGACCGCCAAGCTGCTGTATTCGCTGCTGTTAGACCGTTCCACACTTTCCCAGAAGAACAAGTGGCAGGACGACGAGGGCAGGATATATATTATCTATCCCATCGCGGAGATAGCCGAAATACTGGATAAGGGCAGCACCACCATAAAGGGGGCGCTTAATGAACTGGACATGGCGGGGCTGCTGGAACGGGAACGGGGCGGCTTCTCCGCACCGAACCGCCTATATGTGAAAGTGCCGCGTGTGCCACAGGTACAGTTTTCCGACCAACTGATGGCCGGAAATCCGACCCTCATAGAGCCGGAAAACCGTCCTACTGATGGTCAGAAAACCGACCTTATGATGGTCGGAAAACCGTCCCCTAACCAAACTACTATAAACAACCTTACAGAGAGCCAAACAATGGGAGTGAGTGGGGAGCCGCCCGCGCCCTATGGCCGATACCAGAATATTTTTCTGTCGCAGACCGAATACGACGAGTTGCAGGCAGAGTACCCCGACAGGTTGGAACGGTTCATCGAGGAAATGAGCCGCTACCTTGCCGCCAACGGGAAAAGTTATCAGAACTATGCCGCCGCCCTGCGGATATGGGCGGGGAACGACAAAAAGAAAGCCCCGAAAAAGGGCATACCAGACTACTCATGCAAGGAGGGCGAGAGTTTATGAAGAACGAAATCAACGCTGTTTTGGAGAATATGACGGCCACCACCCCGGAGCCGGAGGACTACACCGGCGAGGACGGTTTACTGTACTGCGGCAAGTGCCGCAAGCCGAAAGAAGCCTATTTTGCGCCGGATAAGGCCGCTATCTTTGGCCGTGACCGCCACCCGGCAGAGTGCGACTGCCAGAGAGCCGCCCGCGAGGAACGGGAGGCCGCCGAGAAGCGGCGCAGGCACCTTGACACCGTGGAAGAACTGAAACGCCGGGGCTTTACCGACCCCACCATGCGGGACTGGACTTTTGAGAACGACAACGGCAGGAACCCGCAGGCCGGGATTGCCCGCCGGTATGTGGAACACTGGGAGGATATGCGAGCCGACAATATCGGCTGCCTGTTCTGGGGCGGCGTGGGAACCGGGAAAAGCTACCTTGCGGGCTGTATCGCAAACGCCCTCATGGAGAAAGAAATCCCCGTCCACATGACGAACTTTGCCCTTATCCTCAACGACCTTGCCGCCAGCTTTGAGAACCGCAACGAGTACATTTCCCGCCTTTGCCGCTATCCGCTGCTTATCCTTGACGACTTCGGCATGGAGCGCGGGACGGAATACGGGCTGGAACAGGTTTTCAATGTGATTGACAGCCGTTACCGCAGCGGCAAGCCGCTGATCGTCACGACCAACCTCACGCTGGACGACCTGCGAAACCCGGAGGACACCGCCCATTCCCGGATTTATGACCGGCTGCTTTCCATGTGCGTCCCGGTACGCTTTACCGGCGACAACTTCCGGCAGGAAACCGCGCAGCGGAAAATGGAGAGCATGAAGAAACTGATTACCGACTGAAAGGAGTATTGCCTATGGCAGATAACAAGCAGCACGACACCCGCACCGCCCGCCGCCCCGACTGCGTGACGGAAATCCGCATGGGCAATTCCGTCCTTGTCGTGTCCGGCTATTTCAAGAAAGACACCACGACCACCGCCGCCGACAAAATGGCGCGGGTACTGGAAGCGGAAGCCGCTGCTACACAAAAACCGGCGATTTGACAAGCTATAAAGAAGCAGATTTGACACTTTTGCCGCTATACAACCAGCCCTGTTCCGTGGTACAATGAAACCACGGAATAGTGGGGCTGGCTGTCGGAAACGGAGGATTTTATGTTAAGACAAGCCACCCAAAACCTCATTACCGCCCTTTATCCGAGATTGTCCCATGAGGACGAATTGCAAGGCGAGAGTAATTCCATATCGAACCAAAAAAGGATACTCGAAACCTTCGCAAAACAGAATGGCTTTACCAACCTGCGCTGGTACACCGACGACGGCTATTCCGGCGCGAACTTTCAAAGACCCGGTTTTCAAGCCATGCTTGCAGACATTGAAGCCGGGAAAGTGGGTACGGTCATAGTCAAGGACATGAGCCGGTTAGGGCGAAACTACTTGCAGGTAGGGTTTTACACGGAAATGCTGTTCCCTCAAAAGGGAGTGCGTTTTATCGCTGTCAACGACAATGTGGACAGCGCAAACGGCGGCATGGACAACGATTTTACCCCTCTGCGAAATCTGTTCAACGAATGGCTGGTGAGAGATACGAGCAAGAAAATCAAGGCAGTAAAACGAGCAAAAGGCATGAGCGGCAAGCCTGTTACCAGCAAGCCGGTCTATGGCTACCTCATGGACGAGGACGAGAACTATATCGTTGACGAGGAAACCGCGCCGGTTGTCCAGCAGATATACCAGCTTTGCCTTGCCGGGAATGGCCCGACCAAGATTGCCCGTATGCTTACGGAGCAGCAAATCCCCACGCCGGGGACGCTGGAATACCGCAGGACAGGCAGCACCCGCCGCTACCACCCCGGCTATGAGTGCAAATGGGCGACGAACACCGTCGTTCATATCCTCGAAAACCGGGAGTACACCGGCTGTCTGGTAAACTTCAAGACGGAGAAGCCCTCTTACAAGGTCAAGCACAGTGTAGAGAACCCCGTGGAGAAGCAGGCTGTTTTTGAGAACCACCATGAGCCGATTATCGACACGGAAACATGGGAGCGTGTGCAGGAGTTACGCAAGCAGCGCAAACGCCCGAACCGCTATGATGAAGTGGGGCTGTTCTCCGGTATGCTGTTCTGCGCCGACTGCGGCCATGTGATGTACCAGCAGCGGTATCAGAACAAGAACCGCAAGCAGGACTGTTACATCTGCGGCAGCTACAAGAAGCGCACCCGCGACTGTACGGCGCACTTTATCCGCACCGACCTGTTGACCGCCGGTGTCCTCTCCAATCTCCGGCAAGTAACGGAATATGCCGCCAAGCATGAGAGCCGCTTTGTGAAGCTGCTTATCCAGCAGAACGAGATCGGCGGCAAGAGAAAGACCGCCGCAGCCACCAAGCAGCTTGAACAGGCGCAGGAGCGCATTGCCGAAGTGAGCCGCATTATCAAGCGGCTGTATGAGGACAATGTAAACGGCAAAATCAGCGACGAGCGTTTCATGGAACTGTCGGCAGACTATGAGCAGGAGCAGCGGGAACTGAAAGACCGCGCCGCCGCTTTGCAGGCCGAACTGGACAAGTCGCAGGCCGCCACCGTCAACGCGGAAAAGTTTATGGGTATCGTCCGAAAGCACCTTGCCTTTGAGGAACTTACCCCCACCCTCTTGCGGGAAATGATTGAGAAAATCGTCGTGCATGAGTGCAGCTATGACGAGAACGGCACCCGCAGGCAGGACATTGAGATTTATTACAGCTTTGTCGGCAAGATTGACTTGCCCGAATAACCGCCCGACCTATCCGACACAATGGCCAAGTGCCGGATAGGAACGGCAAAATTTTTTACACTTCTATTGCTTCTTTATCGCACATCAATAAAGAGTCCGGGCTCAAAGTCCCACTTGTTTGTGCTTGAAAGGATGACGGCACATATAAATATACGGGGTCGAAATAAATTCGCCACTCCTCCTTCCGTGCTCTGTAGTATATTGCTATTCCTTATAAGAATTATAAATCAAAGAGTGGAGGGGCACAACTTTTTTCATAACTTGTTTGTGCCTTGAGCGAAGCGAAAGGAATGATAAAAAATATGAAATAGGCTTTCATTTACGTCCGAAGTTTTGGGGACAGGGATATGCAGTGGAAGCGGCAAAAGCCGTTATTGACTATGCATTTAAAATTCTGCAGGCAGAAGCATTGTTTGCGGGCCACAATCCCAACAATACGGCTTCTAAAAAGGTTTTGAGCAAATTGGGATTTCAATATATCGGAGATGAATTTTATGCACCAACAGGTCTGTACCACCCATCATATGAATTGAAGAGAAAAGTGCAAAGTACTCGGTAAGATGGAGCCGCTTCCGCATTTTTACAGTTTATTCCTGCAATCAATGATGTATAAACAATAAAACTCAAAAAACATTAAGAATTCCATAAAGACGCTTAAAGAATTTTCTTTTATCCTTTTATAAAAAAATAGAAAGCTTCCTGTATACTTTAAATCAAGGAGTTGACCAAAGAAAATACCTCAAGTAAATTTAGATTATTACTGACCTGGCGAGTTGGTAAAATCTAAAAACACAAGAGGTATCTGAAATGAATAGTAAAACAAAAAGAGCAAACAATCAAGTCAATTCTGTGATGAATATACAGGAACAGAGGGAGATGGTAGAAAAAGCAAACCGTATACTCAATGAGATGAAATCCTATACCTGGAGAGATTTTGAGACTCAGGGAAAATTCAGCAAAAATGATAAGCTCTCCTTCATCAGCGATGATATGCTGATCGTTGGATGTGATATCGGCAGCGAGACACATTATGTCAGGGCAATCGATGCAAGAGGCAGGGAGCTGAGTAAGAAGGTGCTTGCGTTTGAAAATGATGCTGAGGGATTTCGGAAAGCCCATGACTGGGCAGTACAGCTTGCAGCCGCAAACGATAAAAAACAGATTGTCTTAGGACTTGAGCCTACCGGACATTACTGGTTTTGCCTTGCGGCATGGATGGTCTCAAACGGGATCAGTGTCGTTCAGGTAAATCCTTATGCTGTGAAACAAACGAAGGAGTTGGAAGATAACAGCCAGCAGAAGGATGACAGGAAAGACCCAAAGCTGATTGCAAACCTTGTGAAGGATGGAAACTATGGTATGCCATACCTCCCGGAGAAAGTGTACGCAGAACTGCGCAGGCTATCGATGTTCCGGGAACAGCTGACAGAGGACCGGAACCGGAACATGAACCGGCTGCACAGGGAGATGAAGATCTATTTTCCGGAATATAAGGACGCATTCGGGAAGGTAGACGGGACATTCTGTATGGAAGTACTGAAAGAAGCGCCATTCCCGGAAGACATACTCCGGCTGGGGATAGAAGGGATCCGTGAGATCTGGCATAAGGCAAAGCTGAGGGGGCGCGGCTATAGCAGGGCTGCAGAAATCGTAAAGTATGCAGAAACGAGCATAGGGCTGAAAGATGGCACAGCAGCCGGGAAGGAAGCCGTACGATGGTTTGCAGAGAAGATCATGGAACTGGACGAAGAACTTGCAGGAATAGAAAATAGACTGAATGAGAAATGTAAGGAGATCCCGCATGCAGAAAACATACTGGAGATACCGGGGATCGGCGGGAAGATCCTTTCCGGGATCCTTGCGGAAATGGGAGATATTTCCCGTTTTGACGATGCAAAAGAGTTGCAGAAACTGAGCGGACTGGGGCTGGTTTCATGCAGTTCCGGAAAGCATAAAGGAGAGACCAGGATCAGCCATAGAGGACGCAAAAGGCTGAGGTACTGGCTGTTCCAGGCAGCCCGGTCAGCGGTGGCACATGGAGAAGAATATAAATGGATCCATGCCCACTATACAACGCGGGCGGGAAATGCGCTCCAGAAGATGCAGTCACTGATCGTGATCGCATGTAAGCTCCTTCGTGTGATCTATACGATGCTGAAGACAGGAAAACCGTATGATCCTGAGAAACTGTTGAAGGATATCCGGTATCCAGAGAATGTACAGACAGCAGCAGCGTAATCGAACAGATCAGAAAAGAAGAATTCCAGGATCCTGCTGAGTTGCAGAAACGTCTGGTGCTGAGTAGGGTTCTGGAAAGGGACCCGAAGGAGACGGGGAAAAGGAATCCCTGTCATCAGAAGACCGACTAAGGGGAGGCACAGCGTAGCGTCCACTGAATGAGTGCTGTACGGAACCGGTCAGGTCAGTAAATAATCAAACACAAACAAGAGCTGTAGCCGGCAGGAGTATCCTCCATAGGGCATAGACCCTGTTAGAAAGCTTAGCTGGCACTCAGTGTATGAACAGGTGGGACGAAGGAAGTTGGGACACGATCCCTGTAGACACGGAAGGTTCACCATCATAGCAAAACAGAGGGGAAATAGCCTTTATAATCGTCAATCAAAGGATGCTTTATGAAGTTTACCCATCTATAGCTATTCAGTACAAGATACTATGACTGTTCATCACTTTTGGCTCTGTTTATATGAGGTAACAAGTTAGAAAAAGCCTGAAAAATCAATGTTTTTAGGCTTGACATTATAGGAAGGAAAATTTGAAGGTTAAAATTTATGGATAGACAAAAAAGTATAAGAATAATTGCTATCATTATATTTTTGACGGTAATTGCAATGGTATTTTTTCTCTTGATGAATAAAGAAACATATTCATTAAACCTTCCGAAAACAGAAGAGGTAACACGCATAATGATCAGCACTGATACTGTGAAGAAAGAAGTCACAAGTATCGAGGAGATCAAGGATATTATTTATGTTTTGGAGGGCAACGAGAGAACAACAAAGAAGGAAAGTATAAATGATTCTCCTGTAAATGCAGAAACTCCAATAAAGATAGAGTTTCATTTTCAGCAAAGTGGAGGATCGATTTTATATATTTATACACAAAGAAATCAATATTATTTAGAACAACCATATAATGGGATTTATCGAATCAGCGGAGATGAGTATAATTCCATAGCAAAATATGTTTTATAATCACAGCTTACAATTGAATGGTACAGGAGGAAACAAATTGATGAACAAAGAGACATATTGTTTACTTGAAAAATTTATGATCTGTTGTATAGAAGATGCTGCTCATGATAAAGAGCATATATATCGTGTGTTGTATAATGCGTTAGAAATTACAAAGGAAGAGAATAATGTAAATTATGATGTCTTGATTGCAGCATGTTTATTACATGATATTGGGAGAAAAGAAGAATCGGAAAACCCTTCTTTGTGCCATGCGATTGTAGGAGGAGAAAAATCTTACAAATTTCTTTTGAGTCATGGGTTTGAGAAAGAGTATGCAGAACAAGTGAAACATTGCATTCAAACACACAGCTATAGAAAAAGCAATCCTCCTGTAAGTTTAGAAGCAAAAATCCTATTTGATGCAGATAAATTAGATGTAGCAGGAGCAATAGGGATTGCAAGAACATTACTTTACAAAGGCAGTGTTTCAGAACCATTGTATTCTGTGTTGCCAGATGGAATGATTTCGAATGGCGAAAACGATATTCTGCCATCTTTTTTTCAAGAGTATAAGCTTAAATTGGAGAATTTGTGCTCCGTTTTTTATACTGAAAAAGCAAGAGAGCTTGCAAAAGAAAGGCAACATATTGCCAGAGAATTTTATAATAGTCTGTATCAAGAGGCAAATTTATCGTATCAAAATGGGAAAAAGCAATTGGATAAAATCATTCAATAGCATAGGAGGAAACTGATATGCAGAAAAGAAAATTTGATCTGCCGGACATGTATCTGGAACTAGCTGAGGGCACGGCAGAATGGTATATGGAAACTCATTTTTTCGAAGAGGCCTGTGATCTTTATGATGCAGAAGAAATCGTAAAGCAGGGCAAAAAATTTGCTGGGAATCAGATTTACTTTATTCATTATCCGGATGGAAGTGTATATAAACCATTTGAAGGAAGAGAAAATGTTTATTACGAACGACCAGTGTGGGATAAAGACTGTTTCGGAATACTTTCCGTTGACTTTTCAGAGGGCAGGATTGATATTTACACGTACTGTCCGGGGAATGCGGCTGAAATTTTAGCAACACTGCCTCTTACGTCTGTAAAAGATTGTTACAATCTGAAAGTAGAGATGTCCCCGTGGACACTTTTTGCTGTCATTATAACGGTCGGATTCAAGGTTTTCAATTGACCTTTTTTTAAGAAAAACAGAAAAAAATTAACCGGCTGTCAATCTATAGGATGCAAGACGGCTATTTCAGATAAATTATGTTTCAGTTCTTCGATGAACCGTTCTGCAATCGGGGTAAATATCTGTCTTTTTTTCCAGATGATATACATTTTTGTTTCCAAAGCAGGAAAAAGTGGCCGGAAGACAAGACCGCTTTCTGAACTTGTATTTATCAGATGGTCAAAGGTTAAAAGATATCCAAGTCCCTCGCGGGCGAACACGGAGCCATTATAAGAGAGACGGAAAGAACCTTCTAAGTGCAGTTCATCTATACGGTTTCCACACCATCTGGGCAGATCGTATTTCCAGCCTTGTTCGGAACAAAAAAGAGGGAGACCTTGCAGATCTTCAAATTGGATCTGGTTCTTTTCAGCCAAAGCGCTGCCTGCGGGCATGATGACGCCCCAGTTGTCTCCGCCTGGCATCTGCAGAACATTATATTTTTCGTAATCTGGTGGCTGCACGATAACTGCAAAGTCCAGAATTCCCTTGTCCAGTTTTTCAGTAACCTGTTCTGTGTCGCCGCTTGTGATATGGTAGTGGAAGTCTGGGTACTGCTGCTTGAACTGTTTGATCACACGCGCCAGATGTCGTATTTGGTAAGACTCGGCACATCCGAAATAGATATTACCGCCGATGATATCATCCATTGCGGCAAACTCTTCCGAAATTTTATCTGCCATTGAAAGCAAGTCTTCCGCCCGCTTTCGCAGAAGCATACCTTCCTCTGTTAATTCAATGGAAAAACTGTGTCGGCGAAATAGTTTTTTCCCTAATTCACTTTCCAGGGCCTGCATTTGCCTGGAAAGAGTCGGTTGTGTGACATGAAGGATCTCTGCAGCGCGGGTCATATTTTCTTCTCTGGCGATCGTCATAAAATAGCGGAGTGTACGTATTTCCATTTAGATTCCTCTTTGATGATGAATAGATTTTCTATAAATTATAGCATATGAAATACGAAAAAGGAATAACACGAAATAGATGATAACCATTGGCGGGAATCAAAATCCAGACTTATAATAATTGCAGAACATCTGGAAAGTAGCTTTCTGTACTGCCAAAGGATTCCTTTGTCGTCATAGAACTGTTTACTTGAGAATCTGCATGAAAAACAGTAGCAGAGAGGTTGTCTGGATTTTATTGTGTATCAGATGGGAAAAGTGAAAAAAAGAAAAATGAAAGGATGTATGTAATGATGGAAAAACTGAAATTGACACAGGAATGGGATAAAATATTTCAGAAAAGCGACAAAGTCGATCACAGCAAGGTAACGTTTCATAATCGTTATGGTATTACCCTGGCAGGAGATCTTTATGTCCCGAAAAACACATCGGGAAAACTTGCTGCTATTGCGGTGTGCGGACCTTTTGGAGCGGTAAAAGAACAGGCGTCCGGATTTTATGCACAGACGATGGCCGAACATGGATTCCTGACCCTCGCTTTTGATCCGTCTTTTACGGGAGAGAGTGGGGGAGAACCTCGCTATATGGCGTCCCCGGACATTAACACAGAAGATTTTCAGGCAGCAGTAGACTTTTTGTGCCTGCATGAAAAAACAGATCCGGAAAAGATTGGCATTATTGGGATTTGCGGATGGGGCGGTATGGCACTGAACGCAGCTGCGCTTGATACCAGGATCAAGGCAACAGTGTCTTCCACCATGTATGATATGACAAGGGTAAATGCAAAGGGATATTTTGATGCTGAAGATTCTGCCGATGTTCGATATGCCAAAAAGCAGGCACTGAACGCCCACCGTCTGACAGACTATAGCAGTGGAAACTATACCCTGGCCGGAGGTGTCGTGGATCCTCTGCCAGATGATGCGCCTTTCTTTGTCAAGGATTATCATGACTATTATAAAACGAAACGAGGGTATCACGCACGTTCTTTGAATTCCAATGGAGGATGGAATGTGATTGGATGTATGTCTTTTATGAACCAGCCAATTTTGCAGTACAGTAACGAGATTCGTAGTGCAGTACTTATTGTGCACGGAGAAAAGGCACATTCCTGTTACTTTAGCCGGGACGCCTACGCGAAGATGATAAACGGCAACCCTTGTGTGGATAACAAAGAACTGCTTATTATCCCAGATGCAGTACACACCGATCTGTATGACGGCGGAAAAAAGAATGCGATTCCATTTGATAAA
This sequence comes from Sellimonas sp., assembly GCF_047234585.1. Taxonomy (NCBI): domain Bacteria; kingdom Bacillati; phylum Bacillota; class Clostridia; order Lachnospirales; family Lachnospiraceae; genus Sellimonas; species Sellimonas sp. The sequence continues at coordinate 141,923 of NZ_JBKSWG010000002.1, forward strand.
CTGGACACCTTTTTTACAGAAAACTTGAAGTAGGTAAAAAACATGTCTATAATATAGATACTTGATACCTATTGGAGGGATATGTGTGAAAAAAGGGGATAAAGTGGCGATCGTAGGATGCTCCAATGGTCAATCCGTTTCTTACAAAGAGAAACTGATCCGCTTGGACAAAACGATCCGTCAAATTGGTCTTATACCGGTCTGGGGGGATTACATCTATGAGAAGGAGTCTGTATTCAGCGGGTCGGCAAATGAGCGGGCGGACAGTCTGATGAAGTTCTTCAGAGATGATGAAATCAAAGCAGTTTTTGATATTTCAGGCGGAGATATTGCCAACGAAATACTGCCTTACCTGGAATATGACGAGATCGCCCAAAGCGAGAAACTTTTTTGGGGATACAGTGATCTTACGACCGTCATAAATGCTATTTTTGCAAAGAGCGGGAAAAAATCGGTTCTTTATCAGATACGGAATCTGATCTACGACGATGCACAAAATCAGATACAGAATTTTACCAACACGGTAATGAACGGAGCGTCAGATCTGTTTGATTTTTCTTACTCTCTGATACAGGGAAAGGAACTAAAGGGGATTGTGGTCGGCGGAAATATACGATGCCTTTTAAAATTAGCAGGGACAAAGTACTGGCCAGATATGGACGGGAAAGTCTTGCTGCTTGAGGCATATGGAGGCGATGTCCCTAAAATGGTCACATACTTGAACCAGTTGAAGCAGATGGAGGTTTTCGAAAAAATTTCAGGCATTTTGCTCGGAACATTTACTTATATGGAAAAAGAGAAATGCAGACCTCAGATCATCGATCTCGTAAGAAAATATGCGGGTAATGAGATCGCAATTGCGTATACTTCCGAAATCGGACATGGCACAAATTCCAAGGGTATTATCATCGGGGAAGAGATATCGAAAAAAGGGGCAGGATACCGGAAATGATCCGGCGTCCTGCCTTGTGTTATACATATCGAAATCAATAGGTAAGATCCTCGCAGATTGACTTCAGATTCAGGAAGTTAGTAAGATAATCCCTTGTTCCGGTCTTGGCGTCTGTACCGGACATGTTAAAACCACCGAATGGATGCTGAAGCACGACTGCTCCGGTAGACTTTCTGTTGAAATAGAGGTTGCCCACATGGAATTCTTCTTTTGCTTTCTGGATGTGTGCTCTGTCTTCTGTATAGACAGAGCCGGTCAGTCCGTATTCAGTGTTGTTTGCAATTTCCAGTGCCTCGTCAAATGATTCTGCCCGGATGACAGCGAGAACCGGCCCGAAAATTTCTTCTTTTGCAATGACGGCATTCTTTGCTACATCGCGGACAACCGTTGGTTCGATGTAAAATCCTTTGGAGTCGTCAAAGCCGCCGCCGCAGACGATAGTCCCTTCGTTCCGCGCAATTTCAATATAGCGGGAAATACGGTCAAAAGCGCTCTTGTTGATGACCGGTCCCATTGGAAGATCCTCACGGCCGCTGCCTTGATGAGCCTGAAGATCTTTTGCGCATGCAGCGATTTCTTCCACAAACGCGTCATAAACATCGCTTAACACAACTGCACGGGAGCACGCAGAGCATTTTTGTCCCTGGAAGGAAAATGCAGAATTTGCAATCCCGGCAGCAGCGCGTTTCAAATCTGCGGAAGAATCGACGATGATGGCATTTTTGCCGCCCATCTCAGCCACTACACGTTTGATCCATTTCTGACCTTCGGAGACTTCAGAAGCCATACGGCTTATGCGAAGTCCTACTTCTTTGGATCCTGTGAAGTTGACAAAACGTGTCAGAGGATGTTTTACGATATAGTCTCCAATGACAGAACCGGAACCAGGGATAAAGTTGATCACTCCGGCAGGAAATCCAGCTTTTTCACAAAGTTCGATAAATTTGTACGCTACGATCGGAGTGTCGGAAGATGGCTTGCAGACAATCGTATTACCTGTGATGACTGCGGATACGACCATCCCGGCAAGAAGAGAGAGCGGGAAATTCCACGGCGGGACGGCGACACCAACACCGATCGGGATATATATACATTTTACAGCCTCATCTGTATCCATTAACTCCAGTCCTTTGTCAAGCTCACGCATGTGCATGATATAGGAGTTGAAAAAGTCAAGCGCTTCGCAGAGTTCTCCGTCTGCTTCGCCCCAATTCTTTCCGCTTTCCTCAATGCTCCATGCATCGAGAAGGAAACGGTTTTGCTTCATCAGTTCAACCAGTCTGCGGACACAGCAGATACGCTCTTCGACAGGAGTTGTGCGCCATGAAAGAAAAGCATTGTGTGCGGTGCGGATAGCCCGATCGGCAAGCTCCTGGCTGCAGGAACTGACTGCTCCAAGCTGTTCTTTTGTGGACGGGGAAAAAGAAAAGATTTTTTCTTCTGTCATGATTCGTTCTCCCCCGATGATCAGAGGATAATCGTTCCCTTTTTCTTTGTCAACCTGTTCAAATGCCTTCAGCATCGCTTCTTTGTTTTCCGGAATTGTGAAATCCAATTCAGATGAGTTGTAGAACCCTTTTAACATGGTGCATACCTCCTACTATGTATATTTTTTCATTTCTTTTAATATATTATCATTTGAGTTTTCCTACGTCAATGGCTTGATGGATGAAATAATTGTTAATTTATAAACAAATAAAAAAATGACAGACAATTTATATTCTTTTCTTGTTCTGTACGTTGGAATCAAAATCAGGTATAATGGTAAGAAAAGTATATCTAATATCAGGAGGCGGTATGATGGAGAGTGTAATTTTAGGCAAAACAGGATTAAAAGTGAATAAAAACGGGTTCGGGGCACTTCCGATCCAGAGAATTTCCAAAAAAGAGGCAGTCTATCTGCTGCAAAAGGCATTCCGAAGTGGGATTAATTATTATGATACGGCAAGGGCCTATTCGGACAGCGAGGAAAAGCTCGGAGAAGCTTTTCTGGGAATGCGTGAGCAGATCATTATCAGTACGAAGACTGCCGCACAGTGTGCGGAAGATTTGCGGAAAGACCTGGAGGAGAGTCTTGCCAGGCTTCAGACTGACTATATCGATCTTTACCAGTTCCACAATCCGGCATTTTGTCCAAAACCTGGCGATGGAACGGGACTTTATGAGGCGGCCTTGGAGGCAAAAGAACAGGGGAAGATCAGGCACATCGGGATCACAAACCATCGTATTGCAGTGGCAAGGGAAGCAGTTTTATCCGGGCTTTATGAGACACTTCAGTTTCCGTTTTCCTATCTTGCATCCGAGGAGGAAAAAGAGCTGGTCGAACTGTGCAGAAAAACGGATACTGGTTTTATAGCTATGAAAGGACTGGCAGGGGGGCTGATTCACAATGCGGCGTGCGCTTATGCATTTATGTGTCAGCCGCAGTACGCACATGTGGAGCCAATATGGGGGATTCAAAGAGAGCGGGAGCTGGATGAATTTTTATCATACCAGGACCACATGCCGGAACTGAATGAAGAACGTATGAAGGAGATACAAAGAGATCAGGAACAGCTTGCCGGAGAGTTTTGCAGAGGGTGCGGCTATTGTATGCCATGTCCTGCAGGGATTGAGATCAATAACTGTGCACGTATGAGCCTGATGCTCAGAAGAGCGCCGCAGGAGGCGTGGCTTTCCGAGGAGTGGCAGGACAAGATGAAGAAAATAGAGAACTGTCTGCACTGTGGCAACTGCCGGAAAAAGTGCCCGTACGGACTTGACACACCGGAACTCCTTCGGAAAAACTACGAAGATTATAAGACCTTTCTGTAAGACATAAGGGATCAAAAAAAGAAGATCGGGAATACTGAATAGAAAAACGGATGGAGGAAGAAGGATGCACATTCAAAGAAGACCATTTTTCTATGGCTGGTATTTCCGGTGCCAGTCTGAGACCGATACGATAGCTGTGATACCGGCAGTTCACATATCGGGGGAGAAAAGTAGCAGTTCGATTCAGATTTTAACAGAACGAGGGGTATGGAATATGGAATTCCCCATTTCCGAATTCAAGCTCAGCCGGAAGCAGATGAAAATGCAGATCGAAAAGAACTGTTTTTCCGAGAAAGGGATTCGGCTGGATATTGAGAGAGCCGGGATAAAAATCAAAGGAAGACTTGACTTTGGGCCTTTTGCAAAACCGGCTTTTGATATCATGGGACCGTTTTGCTGTATTCCAGGGATGGAGTGCAGACATTCTGTCTACAGTATGGAGCACAGTGTGAATGGGACGATACAGATCCAGGGGAAAGATATACGATTTTCGGATGCACGCGGTTATATGGAAGGAGACAGCGGAACCTCCTTTCCGGAGACATATGTATGGACACAACATTTCTTTCGGGATGGTTCACTTGTCTTTGCAGCGGCAGACATTCCTATTTTGGGAGTGCACTTTAAAGGAACGATCGGTATCGTAAGACAAAAAGACAAAGAATGCCGCTTTGCGACCTATCTTGGAGCTTCTGTCGTGAAAATGGGAGAAAACGTGCTTAAGATCCGTCAGGGGAGAAAGACAGTTCTCATTCGTCTGCGGGAAAAGGAAGGGAGTATGCTACATGCACCATGCAGCGGAAAGATGACCCGGAAGATCTGTGAGTATCCATCCTGTCAGGCAGACTATATTTTTTTCTGCGGCAAAAAGAAGGAAAAGGAAATTTTGGCTGCGCGTGCAGCGGTAGAATATGAGGTAAAAAAAGAAGCATAATCCGGCGTGACTGTAAACGCCGGATTTTACTTTCAGGCAGACCTCTCTGAGTCGGTGTGCCAATAGGAAGAAGAACAGCTTGTCCTCGGGCGCTGAAAGAGATATAATGATTGGGAAATCAGAATATCGAAGAGGAGTGGAATAAAATGGGGGGTTTATATGTGGCGGCCGGAGGGGCAATCGGAGCTTCGCTCCGCTATGGGATCAGCCTGATCCCATATAAAGGGAGTTTTCCTTTACTGACTTTGATCACAAATATATTGGGAGCAATTGTCATCGGGTATATTGCCGGGACAGCAGCACAAAGAAAAGTATCGCCGAATCTGATTCTGTTTTTGAAAACGGGAGTGTGCGGCGGATTTACGACTTTTTCTACCTTTTCTCTTGAGGCATACAGCTTATTTGAAAAAGGCCGACAGGGAACTGCCTGTGTTTACACAGCTCTCAGCATACTCTTGTGCATAGTGGGGGTAGGGCTGGGGATGTATGCCGCCAATCGGATGGCACGGTAAAAGTCAAAATAAACCAAAAATGAAAGAAAAATACCAGATCGACGGGATGGGGGTAAGTGCGCCTGGCGCAGTGGACGTCCAAACAGGTATCATCGGAGGCATGAGTGCACTTCCATGTATTCATGGACCATCCTGGACAGAGAAACTGGAGGAGCGCTTTGGGGTGCCGGCATCAATCGAGAACGATGCCAACTGTGCAGCACTTGCCGAATTGGCATTAGGAAGTGCAAAAGGAATGAAAGATATGGTATTTGTCGTGTGCGGAACCGGAATCGGAGGGGCAGTTGTCATCAACGGGGAAATACAGCACGGGACCAATCTTTACGGAGGAGAATTCGGCTGTATGGTCATGCGCAATGAAAATGGGGAGCTCAGCACATTTTCATCAGAGGCCTCTACGATGTCTTTTGTGAGAAAGATCCAGAAAAAATATCCACAGGAGGAGTGGAATGGCGTGAAAGTATTTGCCGAGGCGGAAAAAGGAAACGAGGAATGCAGGAAGGCAATAGATACCTTTTTCTATAATCTGGCGGAAGGGATCTACAATATACAGCATGTCATTGATCCACAGATTATTCTTCTTGGAGGAGGCATCAGCCGGAGAGAAGGATTTGCAGAGACGCTTCGCAAAAAACTGGAAGAGATTGTGGGAAAAGTGGAGGAATGTGCAAAGACAAAAGTAGTTGTCCCAAACATCGATGTGTGTACTTTTCGGGAAGATGCCAATCTGATCGGTGCTGCAGTGAATCTTTCCAGAAGAAAAAGAGAAGTTTGTTTGTCTGTACATGGAGAAGACCATACGTTATAATGAAGGCATAACATCGAAATGATCAGGAGGAAAAAATGAAAAAGAAACCAATAAAACAGATTTTGGCGTTTGTGCTGGCAGCTGCGATGCTGTTTGGTGCAGTGCCGGCAAGCGCAGCAGATGCGTCTGAAAAGGATGCGCAGAGGCGGACGGGAAAAGCGCATGTTTCTTATCGCACGCATGTGCAGACATACGGCTGGCAGGAAAATGTGACGGATGGAAAGACAAGCGGGACGATCGGGCAGTCGAAACGCCTGGAAGCCATCGAAATCCAGCTTGACAAGCCGGAGGGTATTTCCGGAGGAGTGGAGTACCGCACACACATCCAGGGCTTCGGATGGGAAGGAGAATGGAAGAAAGACGGTTCTTCAAGCGGCACATCCAATCAGTCGAAGCGTCTGGAGGCGATCCAGATCCGGCTGACAGGGGAAATGAGCAGACAGTACGATATATATTATCGTGTCCATGCTCAGACATACGGTTGGCTTGACTGGGCGAAGAACGGAGAAAAAGCAGGAACATCCGGACAGTCGAAGCGTCTGGAGGCGATTCAGATCGTTCTGACAGAAAAAGGAGCGGAGGCTCCAGGAAGCACAAATGAACCATACAAAGCTATGAAAATTCAGTATGCGACCCATATTCAGGATCATGGCTGGCAGAATTATGTAAGCGACGGTGCGGTAAGCGGGACGATAGGGGAATCCCGGCGCCTGGAAGGGATCCGTATCCAGTTGAATCAGTCAGAGATCAGCGGAAGTGTGGAATACCGCACACATATACAGACATACGGCTGGGAAGATGGATGGAAACGAAATGGCGAGATGAGTGGGACACAAGGAGAGCACAAACGCCTGGAGGCTATCGAGATACGACTGACCGGGGAGGCGGCAGAACAATACGATATCTATTACCGTGTCCATGCTCAGACATACGGCTGGCTTGGATGGGCAAAAAACGGAGAGAGTGCAGGGACATCCAGACTTTCGAGACGTTTGGAAGCCATAGAGATCCAGCTTGTGAAAAAGGGAGAGGCGGCGCCAGGATCCACAGACAATGCCTACATTTCATCCGAATGGAATACGACGCTCACACAGCAGGGCGAGACAACGCTTGTAAGCATCAAGCCGGGTGGAGCGGAAGAAATCATACAGAATAATGCAGATACGACAGTCAAGGTAACCGCGGCCATCAAATATAAAAGCAAAGTCATTCGCCAACAGCAAAAGGAAATGCGGTTTTCCGATATACCGGCAGAAGGGTTCGATATGGACTTTGGGACATACGGAAAGTTTTATGTGACAATTGAGTACAAGATTGCAGGAACCACGGTAGAGACACAGCAGCAAGTATTCGGTGTGACTGCAAGCGAATACAATCTGGCCCCGCTTTCCGCAACATTCCCGGTACTTTATTTTTCACTTTCGCTTTGGGACATCAATGTTTCCCAGGAAACAGGCAAACAGATCCCGACGATAGTGATGCTCTCGAGGGCGTCCGCATATGACTGGGATCAGCTCCCGGAAGGAGTATACGGAGTACCATACCTTTCTGATGAAGATCTTCGTACGAAATCAGATCACATTGTATATGCACAGTACATAAAAGATCTGTATGAGGTAAGTCCGGATTCCAAGTTCCATCTGTTTATTAATGACATTGACTGCAGTTTCATCCACTGGGGGATCTACGCGAATCGTATACCACAAGATCAGTATACGATTACGATGCTCTCAGATGGTTCCGCCACATTCAGTATCATGAATGAAACATACGGCGTGGAAAATCCGGAAGCGAAGCACCAGGAACTGATCAAACTTTGGAATGACGCTAAAGAGGAAGCATATAGGACAGGAACATTTGGAGAGGACTGGGGATGGCATGCACATTGGGAGTGCATGTATGCTGTTTTATCATGTGAACCTGGTACACAATGGTGGGTTTCCAGGGATAATCTCTTTACAAGCGGAGATGACAATGCGTTTGCAGAAAAGATCAAGAGCGATGTTACAGTAAAAAATATAAATACAATGCTGCAGGATCTGACGGCAAAAGGAGAAGAGACGGTAAATGAATTCAAGGCTCTTTACAATTTCAACGATGAGTATTTTGCAGATGCCGAAGAGCAGAATAAAAAGGTTATGCTTCTTCTTGGAACATATGTCTATAATGAAAAATCCTTTGAGGATTATGCGGGTATGACAAAAATGTATTACGGGGAAGATTACCTGTACTACTACAAAGGACATCCGAATACACCTACAGGCCTGTATCCGGAGAAACAGGAGGAATTGAACAGACTTGGAATAACAGATGTAGATTCCTCTGTGGCAGCGGAACTGATATTGTTTTTCAATCCGGAGATCCGGATGTCTGGGTATGGATCCAGCACCTTCAATTCCGCGTCTGAAGAAATGGCGTGCGGACTTTTTGAAATGCGCAAGTCGGATGCTCTGAGTCCGGAAAGCAGTGTGGATTATTCAGGGATTGACTGGTTTGCATCCTATATCGACAAAGCGACGGCAAGCAGTGAGATCGCTTCACTCGCGCAAAATGACAGATGTTATCTGATGGAATTTTCAGACGCCATCATCGCGGAAAAAGGATATGACATTGCTGTTTATGACGCTGAAAACAACACGATATCCTATTATAGAGGAAATGAAGAAAGCGGCTATGAGCTTGTTTCATAGCAGAAAAAGAGACCGGGATTTGCGTCCCGGTTTCTGTTTCCGACAGTACAGAAGATGGATGCAGATGAAAAAGAGAGGATAACAAAATGAAGATTGCTGTGATAGGATACAGTGGATGTGGAAAGTCGACACTGACCGAATATATCGGGAAGAAGAGACAACTGCCGATATTGTTTCTTGACAAAGTCCACTGGCTTCCAGGATGGAAGGAGAGGCCGGCAGAAGAAGAAAGGAAGATCGTATCAGATTTTCTGGATCAGCATGACAGCTGGGTCATTGACGGAAATTATAGCAAGATATGCTGGGACAGAAGAATGAAAGATGCTGACAGGATCGTGTTTCTTGCTTTTGGAAGGGGAACCTGTCTGCTGCGGGCACTGAAAAGATATGTAACCTGGCGAGGAAAGACGAGAAAGTCCATGACGAAAGGGTGCCCGGAAAAGATAGATATAGAATTTGTAAAATGGATTCTGTGGGATGGAAGAGTCCGTAGGCGACGCCGGATATTTGAAACCGTTAAAAGAAAATATCCGGATAAAATGGTCTGTATCAAGTGTCAGAGACAGATGAAACAATTTTTGATAAAAGATTAGAAAGTATGAGAAGTGAGATGAATAAAGCGAAAGAATATTTTTTGTATTTTATATTTTACTCCGTCATTGGATGGTGTTATGAAGTGTTTTTGGAAGTGGTCGTATACAGGTGGGGATTTTCCAATCGGGGTGTCCTTTTTGGACCTTATTGTGTCATCTACGGATTCGGGGCACTGCTTTTGATTTTTGCACTGGACGGTCTGAAGAAAAAGAAAATCCGGCTTGCAGGGATCAATGTGACTCCGGTACTTGTATTTGTCGGTATCGTTGTGATCACAACGGCAGTCGAGCTGGCAGCCAGCTATATCATGGAATTTACAAGAGGAGAATGGCTGTGGGACTACACACGGTTTGCGTTTAATTTTGAAGGAAGGATCGCTTTAAATCCAAGCATCCGTTTTGGGATTGGGGGCATGGTTTTTCTGTATTTGCTGCAGCCATTGTTTGAAAAGGCAGTACGTGCCATGGGAGCAAAAGTGCGAAATATATGTTTCTACACGTTGGCGGTCTTGCTTGCAGCAGACGCAATCTATGTGTTTTTGATTCGGTAAAGGGAGGAAGAACATGTGCGAGACATGTATATTTGATTTGTACGGGACACTGATCGATATTCACACAGAGGAAGAAAAGGAAGAAATATGGGAGTCCCTTTCTTTGTTTTTGGGGTATCAAGGGGCGGTATATACATCCAAAGAGCTGCATGACCTGTATTGCAAAATAGTCAAAGAGCTGCAGATGCCAGGGAAATCTCTCAGACAAGACAGCCATGAGGCATTTCCGGAAATTCAGATCGAAGAAGTCTTCGCACGATGCTACCAGGAAAAAGGTATTGTCCCTGGCAGTGATCTGGTTATTCATACAGCACAGTTTTTCCGTGCCATGTCAACAGAGTATATCCGGCTTTACGAAGGAACAAAAGAAATGCTGCAAAGCCTTAGAAAAGAAGGAAAAAAGCTATATCTTTTGTCAAACGCGCAGAAGATTTTTGTCGAGCCGGAGATGAAGGCGCTGGGTATTTATGACTGTTTTGACGGGATATTAATTTCTTCAGAAGCAGGAATAAAAAAACCGGAAGCTGGATTTTTTCAGATGCTTTTGGACAGATATTCCATTTCGAAAGATACGGCTGTCATGATCGGGAATGACGGGATCTGTGATATTGCAGGGGCGAAGAAAGCCGGTTTTGACACAGTGTATATCCACTCCAACCTTTCTCCGGAAGAAGATGATCCAAAAGCGGATATGACTTTAAAAATGGTAGATATGAAAGCTCTGGAAAATTATCTTTTGGATAGAAAAGTATAGGAGCGCATATCATCTTACAAAAAAACCATACCTCAGATACAAAGCAAAACTACTTGTTTCTGGGGTATGGTTTTTTCTGATCTGTAATACCGACCAGATAGTCGATACTTACGTGATATAATTCCGAAAGACGGATTAAAAAATCGATAGGGATCTGCCTGACACCTTTTTCATATCTGCGGTAAACTTCCCTATGACATCCCAGGTAGCGTGCAATATCCGCCTGGGTCTTATCATTGTCAATTCGTAAATGTTCCAATCGTTGAAATTGCATAAAGTCACCTCTTTATTATGCTATCAAATAATTGCATTTCAATTCTTGAATTGCTACCATATAGCGGTATATTAAATGGAGTAATGTGGTAAATAATGGAAAACTAAGAAAAATGAAAAATAAAATCAGAAAATTTCACTGAAATTATGTTCCGAAATGGAACGAAAATCAGATTTTTGTCGGGAAATTGTAAGATTGGATTGGAAATAAAGGGTAATCTACGATATAATTAAAATAGAAAAGCAATTTTTAACAAAATTGAGAAGGGAGGAAGCTATGAAAAAAGTAAAATTTCTGAAAAAAGTTGCTGCGGCTCTTTTGGGGATAATGCTGGTAAGTACATCTGTTCCTGTCTATGCGGCAGACACAGCGGAAAATACGGCAGCAAATGAAACCCAGACCGGTAACATAATCTCGGAGACACCGGAAGTACCGGAAGAGACGCCGGAAGTACCGGAGGAGACGCCGGAAGTACCGGAAGAGACACCGGAAGTACCGGAGGAGACGCCGGAAGTACCGGAAGAGAGTCCGGAAACGCCGGAGACACCAGAAGAAACGCCAGAAGTGCCTGAGGAGACAGAGACACATGTGGAGTATCAGGTACATGTACAAACATATGGATGGCAGGATTGGGTACAAGACGGTGTAACAAGCGGAACAACAGAACAGTCCAAACGTTTAGAAGCAATCCGTATCAAGCTGAATGACACTGGAATATCAGGAGATGTGGAATACCGTACTCATGTACAGACGTATGGATGGCAAAATTGGGTAAAAAACGGAGCAATCAGCGGGACGATGCAAGAGAGCAAACGTCTGGAGGCTATTGAAATCCGTTTGACAGGCGACCTGGAACAGCAATATGATATTTATTACCGTGCGCACGTGCAGAATTTCGGCTGGCTTGACTGGGCCAAGAACGGACAGACAGCAGGGTCAGAACAGTATTCTTACCGAATGGAAGCGTTGGAAATCTGTCTGGTAGAGAAAAATCAGGAAGCACCTGGAGAGACTACAGAACCGTGCAAATATCCGCCGCTGCTATACAGAACCCACGTTCAGGGAATTGGCTGGCAGCCTGTTGTAAAAGATGGGGATACAAGCGGAACGCTCGGGCAAAGCAGAAGGCTGGAGGCATTTTCTCTTTCTCTGAATCATCAGAAATATGAAGGATCTGTCGAGTACCGATCTCATGTCCAGGGAATCGGCTGGCAGTCCTGGGTACAGAATGGTGCGACAAGCGGAACAGTCGGAGAAAATAAACGTCTGGAAGCTATAGAGATCCGTTTGACGGGTGCGATGGCAGAGTATTACGATATTTATTATCGCGCCCATGTCCAGCAGTTCGGCTGGCTTGGCTGGGCAAAAAACGGGGAACCTGCGGGAACTCAGGAATATTCATATCGGATGGAAGCATTGGAAATCCGTCTTGTGGAAAAAGGCGGGGCAGCACCGGGGACAGGCGGGGAGGCATGTAAGTATCCTCCGACACTCTATCGTGCTCATGTTCAGAAATATGGCTGGCTTGGTTGGTCTGCTGATGGAGCCGCAAGCGGAACGTTCGGAGAGAGCAAGAGAATGGAAGCTCTTGAAATCCGGCTTAACAGACAGAAGTATGCAGGGGATATCGAGTACCGATCCCATGTCCAGGGGATCGGCTGGCAGTCCTGGGTAAAAAATGGAGCCACGAGCGGCACTACAGGAGAGAATAAGCGCCTGGAAGCTATCGAGATTCGTCTGACAGGAGAAATGGCAAAGTATTACGATATTTATTACCGCGACCATGTCCAGCAGTTCGGCTGGCTTGGCTGGGCAAAAAACGGGGAGTCAGCTGGGACGTCTCAGTATGGATATCGCATGGAAGCTTTTGAGATCCGTTTGCTTCCAAAAGGTTCCCATGCACCAGGTTCCACATCAAATGCATTCCGTAAAGGAAAAGCGGGATGGTACTATGAGAATGGATACAAATTTTATTATGTGAACAATGTGAAACAGACTGATATCAGAAATGTGATCGGGGCCCAGTCTTCCTATGTCATCAAGATCAACAAAGCGCAAAGTTGTGTGACAGTTTACGCAAACGACGGCAGCAATGGCTATATCATTCCGGTTGTGGCATTTGCTTGCTCCCCTGGATCCGGTACACCGACCGGCACTTTCAGTACATCAGACAAATATCGGTGGCATACACTCTATGGAGCAAAAGGACAGTGGTGTACAAGGATTACAGGACATATCCTGTTCCACTCACTTCCGTATACAGATTTCAACAATCGGACTATGATGCCAAATCAGTACAACAAGCTTGGAACATGGGCGTCCAGCGGCTGTATCCGCCTGAGGGCAGGAGACGCAAAATGGATTTACGATTACTGCAAATCCGGAACAAAGGTCATTATCTATAATGAATCCAGCCCAGGTCCGCTTGGGAAACCAGTCTATGCAAAGATTCCGGCAAATCAGAATTGGGATCCGACAGATCCAACGATCTGATCCATGCAAACGGCAGCATCTGTTTTAGGAGGAAAAAAAGAATGGATAAGAAAGCAATGTATAAATTAACTTACGGTTTATTTGTAGTGACAGCAAAGGAAGGAGAAAAGGACAACGGCTGCATAACAAACACAGCAGGGCAGGTCACTTCCACACCAAACAGAATTTCCCTCACAGTACATAAAGAGAATTACACACACGGGATGATCATGAGGACAGGTGTATTCAATGTGTCTGTGATATCAGAGAAGGCATCTTTCGGCCTGTTCCGGCATTTTGGGTTCCAGAGTGGAAAAACAGTAGATAAGTTTGCTGATTTTCAGGCGGCCAAGAGGACAGAAAACGGACTTTTGGCTGTCACAGAAGGGACGAATGCATGGCTTTCAGCAAAGGTTGTACAGACTGTGGATCTAGGAACTCACACGATGTTTATCGCAGATGTGACGGACGCAGAGGTGCTTTCCGATGAGCCGTCAGCCACATACGCCTACTATCAGTCCAATATCAAAAATGCTCCAATGCCGGAGAAAAAAGCGGGGTGGAGATGTAAGATTTGTGGATATATTTATGAAGGAGAAGTGCTTCCGGATGACTTTATCTGTCCAATATGCAAACATGGAGCGGCAGATTTTGAGAAAATCTGATATTAGAATACTGATGCGGGGGATGACGTAAGCGCACCCCCGCGTTTTGTGTCTTGAACAGCGATTGTAGGGGGGAGACTGTACAAATGCAGGAAAAAACAGTTGGAATCGAGGAACAAAAAGGGTATAATAGTCCTCGCCAAGAAATGATATGAAAAGTATGATGTCAGTATAACACAGGGACAGAGGACGGGCAACAGAGAAAGCAGAGAAGAGTTCTGTTTTTCCAAAACAGGACACCGATTAGGCATCCTGTTTTTTGGAAAGCAGATCTTCCAGGGAAGCAAAGCGGTATCCCATTTCCTCCCATTTTGTCAGAAGTTCATCTAAAATCTGGGCGTTCGTGCTGGAAGTATTGTGGAGAAGCACGATAGCCCCCGGGTGAATCCGTCCGAGGAGCTTTTCAAATGCTTCCTCTTTTGAAGGTTGTTGATCCTGATACCAGTCTACGTAGGCAAGACTCCAGAAAAAGGTATAGTAGCCAAGACTGTCAGCCATTTTCAGATTTTGCAGGCTGTACTTCCCCTGAGGCGGTCGGTAGTAATGGGGCATCTCTTGCCCCGTCGTCTCTTTAAAAAAGTTTTCGACGCTTTTTAATTCTTTCAGGAAATCTTCCTTTGAGGAAATGGAAGACATATTTGGATGATGATATGTATGGTTGGCTACAATATGACCTTCGTCGACCATGCGTTTTACCATATCGGGAGCGCTTTCCAGGTAGGTCCCCACAATAAAGAAAGCAGCCGGTGCTTCGTGTTTTTTCAAAGCATCCAGAATAGCTTTTGTGTTTCCATTTTCAAATCCGCAGTCGAAAGTAAGATAAATGACTTTTTCATCTGTATCGTCAAGAAAAGATGCATGATAGTTCCAGAGTTCGTCTGAAGAAGCATTCCCCACAGGAGGAGAGCCCTTTTCCTGGAACCCAAGTCCCCAGTTTTCTGAAGCGGAAGAGGCAGTTTCCCTGGCGTTCATCTGCTCCGTGAGTTTTCCTGCTCCGATGCCGACGAAGTAAGAGACAACGAGAAACAGAGCGGTCAGGAAAAGTTTCCGATAACATCGGATATGTTTCATATACGTTTACCTGCAAATTGTCTTGTTGATTGATAGTATGCGGAAAACTGTAAAAATAGTCTGCAAATAAAAAGTCAAGCAGAAACAAGCAGAAATTAATGAACT